>JADGHC010000217.1 GCA_019689655.1 Microbispora sp. | reverse complement strand
GGTCCACCAGCCACTCTTGCGGGAAGCGGTCCAGCAGTTCCGTCCGGATCACGCTGGGTAATCCCGGGACCACAGCAGACGTTGCCGTCATTGAAGACTAAAAACGCCCCGGAGCGTGATGGCTCGGGGCGTTTGGGCTGCTCAGAGAGTGTGGTCAGGGGCAGGGTCGAACTGCCGACCTTCCGCTTTTCAGGCGGACGCTCGTACCAACTGAGCTACCTGACCTCGGCGGCTGCCGCCGTACGCGGTCCTGACGGGACTTGAACCCGCGACCTCCACCTTGACAGGGTGGCGAGCACTCCAAACTGCTCTACAGGACCTTTATGTCCGGGGGGCTTCCGCTTCCCCGTGTTGTTCGGCTCGCTTAGCTTACCAGCTTTCGGGAGGTCTTCGACCTTCCGTCGTCCGGCGCGCCTGAAGCGCTCCGCGTGCCCCCAACGGGATTCGAACCCGTGCCGCCGCCTTGAAAGGGCGGTGTCCTAGGCCGCTAGACGATGGGGGCTCAAGGCTTCCGCCCTGTTCCGTGACGCCTTCCGTCGGAGACCCCTGAAGCATAGGGGACGTTTGCCCCCGATGCCAAAGCGGCTGGCGACGGCGAGCCGCTGCCGGTTGCCGTCGGCGACGGCGCCTGCGGCGACTCGGGAGAAATTGTACGACCGGGGTCTGGCTCGATATGACGTTCGGCCTGGATCCATTGCTCGCCGAGGCCGCCGACCGTGATGTCGTCCCACGCCTCCAGGCGGTGGCTCTTCTTGCCGATGTAGAGCACGGAGGCGGTCAGCGGGGTCGGCTCGTCGTGTTCCAGGCCGCGCAGGCCGGCGCCCCCGGTGGACCCCTGGATCATCAGGCGGGTGCCCGAGGGCAGCAGCTCCGTCGACCGCGCGTGGACGTGCCCGCTCAGCACAAGCGGTACATACCCGGACAGACCTCGGCCCACCGTCGGGTCGTGGACGGCCACGATGTCCGCGGCGATCTCGCCCGCGGGCGGGGTGGGGGCGGACTTGGACCAGCCGCCCGGCACCAGCTTGGCCGCGTTGGCCCGGCCCAGGTCGACAAGCATCTTGCTCTCGTCCCCCTCCGCCTGTACGGACTTGTCCGGGGTGAATCTGGGGTCCCCGATGCCGTAGATGGTCAGCCCCTTGACCTTGGCCGCGGCGCCGTCCAGCACGATCGTGTTCTTCTGCTTCCCGACCGCCCGCTGGGTCGTCATGGAGTCGTGGTTGCCGCGCACGTAGACGTACGGCACGCCGAGCGAGCCGATCTCCTTGACGAACTCGTTCTCGGCCTTGGTCCCGTGGTCGCTGATGTCGCCGGTGTCGATGATCAGATCGGCCTTGAACTGGTCCTTCAGCGACTTGATCACGCTCCACGCCAGCGGGTTGATGTGCAGGTCGGAGACGTGCAGCACGCGGATGGTGCCGGGGTCGGGGTCGAAGATCGGCAGGTTCGATCCCGCCTCGTAGAGCTGGGAGACGTTGGTCACCAGCTTGGCGAGCTGGCCGCGGTATTCGGAGAACTTGGAGACGATCGACTGGGCACTGCCGATCAGGGACGGCACGCCGGTGAGCAGCCCGGTGTACCGGGGCTCGACGATCGATCGGGGGTTGAACGTCAGCGCGGAGACCCCGCCGATGACGACGACCATCGCCAGTGAGCCGGCCGCGGTCCAGGCCGCCCGGGACAGCCGGCGGAAGGCCACCAGGCCCGTGAGGAACCCGGCGGCGACGGCGAACAGCACCGCGCGTACGGCGAGGCTGCGCAGCCCGGACATGACGTCGGCCTCGATGGTCGACGGCAGCCGGTCGCCCCACCGCGGGTCCTTGATGATCTCCTCCGCGACCTCCGGGTGGACCGCCTCGATCCTCAGGTCGAGCCGCACCGGCGCGTTGTGGGTGTCGAAGCTGAGCGTTCCGAGAGGCCGTACGTCGATGACGGTCTCCCCGCTCCAGGACGGGGCCAGGGACATCCCGACGTCGGCGGGACCGACCGGGGTGTCCACCTTGGCGCCGAACGTCATCCCCAGCCATCCGCCGATCACCGCCGCCAGCACGATCGCGAACACCCGCACGGACACGCGGGTGACCCGGCCGCCGACTGCCTTACGGGCGAGCGCCCTCAACCGCGAGCTGTCCATCCCTTCCTGACTACCCGAAAACTCGCGCTTTCTGGTCGGGACGGTGTTCCGGTTACCGCACGTCTCGCCGGTCCGCCAAACGGGCCCTCATGCCGGACAAAATCAGCGCGATGCCGTGCTCGAAGGCCGCGTCCGTCTGCGGGCCGCCGGTCTCGGCCATGACGGCGCGCAAGTTCGGGTACGGCGCGAGGCTCTCCAGCGCCTCCTCCAGCGCGGACGGGTCGGGCACTCCCCTCTCCTGGTCGGCCTGCTCCTCCAGCACGAATCCGCCGAGGAAGCTCGCGAGCGCGGTCAGCCCCCACATGGCCTCCGTACGGGTGAATCCCACGCGCCGCAGCGACTCCAGGATGGTCTCGGCGGCCCGCAGCGTGGCCGTACCCGGATGGGTGCCGGCGGTGAGGCGCGCGGTGTCGCGGTGCGACTTGAACACGCGGCGCTGGCTCCGGCACCACTCCGCCAGCCACTCCTCCCACGACTCCCCCTCGGCGAGCGGCCGCAACGGCTCCTGCGCGGAGATCGCCTCGGCCATCGCGTCCAGGAGCTCCTGTTTGTTCCTGAAGTGCCAATAGAGGGCGGGAGCCTGCACGCCCAACTCGGCCGCGAGCCTGCGCAGGGTCAGCTTCTCCAGCCCGGCCTCGTCGAGGAGCCGGATGGCGGTCCGGACGATCACGTCGCGTTCGAGTGCCACGGTTGACAGCTTAACGTCGTTCAATCCATCCTTAACTTCGTTAAATTTAACTGCGTTAAGGAGATGCCGTGATCCATGCGGAAGGAGTGCGCAAGCGGTTCGGCGGCACCGAGGCGCTGCGGGGCGTCGACCTCGACGTGCCGCCCGGCTCGGTGTGCGGCCTGCTCGGGCCCAACGGCGCAGGCAAGACGACGATGGTGCGCGTCCTCACCACGCTCGTGCGCCCCGACGGCGGCTCGGCCAGAGTGGCGGGCTGCGACGTGGTGAAAGACGCCGAACGGCTGCGCTACCGCATCGGCCTGGCCGGCCAGCACGCGGCGCTGGACGAGCTGCTGACCGGCCGTCGCAACCTGGAGCTGTTCGGCAGGCTCTACCACCTGCCCCGCCGTACGGCCCGCCGCAGGGCCGAGGAGCTGCTGGAGCGGTTCGGTCTGGCCGAGGCGGCCAACCGCCCGGTGCGCACCTACTCGGGCGGCATGCGCCGCAGGCTCGACCTCGCGGCCAGCCTGATCGTCTCCCCGCCGGTGCTGTTCATGGACGAGCCGACGACCGGCCTCGACCCCCGCAGCCGCCTCGCGCTGTGGGACGAGCTGCGCCGCCTCGTCGCCGAGGGGACGACCCTGCTGCTCACCACGCAGTACCTCGACGAGGCCGACCACCTGGCCGACCGGATCGCCGTCATGAACGCCGGGCGGGTGGTCGCGGCCGGATCGCCCGCCGAGCTCAAGGCGAAGGTGGGCGGCGACCGGGTGAGCGTGGCCTTCCGCGAGGCCGCGGACCTGGCCCCCGGCGTCGCCGCCGTACGCGGGGTGCTCCCCGGCGAACCCGAGATCGACGCGGCGGAACGGCGGCTCGTCGTGCCCGTCTCCGACGGCGCCGCGTCCCTGGTCAAAGTCGCCGCGGCCCTGGACGCCGCCGGGGTCGGCGTGGAAGACCTGGGGCTGCGCCGGCCGACGCTCGACGAGGTGTTCCTGGCGCTCACGGACGCGCCGGCCGGGCAGAAGGAGGCGGCGTGACCACCCTGGCACCACCCGCGACGAGGGGACGACGGCTGCGCTGGGCCCTGACCGACACGCTCGTCATCGCGGGACGCAGCTACTCCCAGCTGCGCGCCCAGCCCGGCCAGATCGCCGCCGAGCTGGTCGCCCCGGTCGTCATGACCGTCCTGTTCGCGTACGTCTTCGGCAGCGCGATCCGCCTGCCCGGCGGGGGCGACTACCGGGACTACCTGATGCCCGGAATCTTCATGCAAGTCATGGCGCTGTGCGCGGTCACCGCCGCCACGTCGGTCGCCGAGGACATGGCACACGGCATCATCGACCGCTTCCGCGCCCAGCCCATCGCACGCGCGGCCGTACTGGCCGGGCGGAGCCTCGCGGACATGACCAGGGCCTGGCTGTCGCTCGCCACCATGAGCGTGTGCGGCCTGCTGATCGCGGGATGGCGGCCGCACGGCACCCCTCTGGAGACGCTCGCCGGCTTCGCCCTGCTCGCCCTGTTCGGGTACGCGATGAACTGGCTGGGCACGTACATCGGGCTGTTCGTGAAGAACGGCACGCAGGCGGACGGCGCGACGTTCGGCTGGCTGTTCCCGATGACCTTCCTGGCCAACGCGTTCGTGCCGCTGGAGGGGCTGCCCGGGTGGCTGCGGGCGATCGCGGACTGGAACCCGATGAGCGCCGTCGTCTCGGCCGCCAGGCAGCTGTTCGGCAACCCCGGCTCGGCCGCCGTCTCCTGGCCGCTGCGGCATCCGGTGACGGCGTCGCTGTGCTGGTCGCTGCTGATCATCGCGGTGTTCGCACCGCTCGCCGTACGGCGCTACCGCACGGCCGCCTCACGGTGACACGATGAGACCGTGATCGACGTCCCGCGGAAGAGGTTCGAGGAGCTCGTGGCCGAGGCGCTGGACACGATCCCGCCGGATCTGGCCAAGGTCATGGACAACGTCGTGGTCGTGGTGGTGGACGACCCGCCCGAGCCCGGGCTCCTCGGGCTCTACACGGGCATTCCGCTGACCGAGCGGGGCGACTGGTACTCCGGGGTCCTCCCGGACCGGATCGAGATCTACCGCAACCCGACGCTGGAGATCTGCGAGACCGAGGACGACGTGGTCGAGGAGGTCCGCATCACCGTCGTCCACGAGATCGCCCACCACTTCGGCATCGACGACGAGCGGCTGCACGAACTCGGCTGGTGACGGTCCCCTTTTCCGTGGCGCCCGGTTGGTGACGGCCCCGTTTTCCGTGGAGTTTCCGCCGGTCGGAGCGGAGACCCGTGGTTTCGGCACGTGAAATGGGATCGTCAGCGGGTTGCAAAACGCACACCCGGCGGGCACTGTAAGTGACATGGCGACCACGGTCTGTAAGATCCATTCACCTCGGCGGACACCGGCGCCCACAGCCGGCGGAGCGACCTCTGCGGGGTGATATGGCGGCCACGAAGCCCGGCAGGCTGGCCGGACGGCACCGCCGTCCCCCGGAGGTACGGGCCACCTATCGGGAGGTGGTCGCGATCCCCGAGTTCCGGGCACTGTGGCTCGGACAGGGCATGTCGCTCCTCGGCGACCAGCTCGCCCAGGTGGCGCTCGCGGTGCTCGTCTACAGCCGTACGGCGTCGCCCCTGGCCACGGCCGCCGTCTACGCGCTTACCTACCTGCCGCCCATCCTCGGCGGACCCCTGCTGGCCGGGCTCGCCGACCGCTACCCGCGCAGGCGAGTCATGCTCTGGTGCGACATGCTGCGTGCCCTCATGCTCGCCGCGATGGCCCTGCCGGTCACCCCGTTCCCCGTGCTGTGCGCGCTGGTCTTCTGCGTCGTGCTGCTCGGCGCGCCGTTCTCGGCCGCCCGCGCGGCGCTGCTTCCGGAAGTGCTCGAGGGCGACCGCTACGTCGTGGGGTCGGTCCTGCAGAACGTGACCAACCAGGCCGTGCAGATGCTCGGGTTCGCCGCCGGGGGCGCGGCGATCGCGGTGCTCGGGCCGTACCGGGCGCTGGCGCTGGACTGCGCGACGTTCCTCGGGTCGGCGCTGGCCGTCGCGGCGGGGGTACGGCACCGCCCGGCGCCGCTGCGCGAGGACGGCGAACGGCCGTCCATGTGGCGGATGACGCTGTCCGGCGCGCGCCTGGTGTTCGGCGACCGGCGGCTGCGCACGCTCGTGCTGTTCGCCTGGCTCTGCGGGTTCTACGTGATCCCCGAGGGCATCGCGGTGCCGTACGCGGCGGCGCTCGCCGACGAGAGGATGCCCGTCGCGGTGATCACGGGTCTGCTGATGGCCGCGATGCCGACGGGGACGGTCATCGGCGCGTTCGTCTTCGGCCGGTTCGTCACGCCGTCGGGGCGGCTTCGGAGCATGGGATGGCTGGCCATGCTGACCTGCGCGCCGCTGGTGCTGTGCGTGATCCGGCCGCCGCTGGAGGTCGTGCTCACCCTGTGGGTGCTGTCCGGCATCGGCGGGGCCTACCAGCTCGCGGCCAACGCGGCCTTCGTCCAGGTCATACCGTCGTCGGAACGGGCCGCGGCGTTCGGGCTGGTGCAGTCGGGGCTGCAGGCCGCCCAGGGCGCCGGCATCCTCCTCGGAGGCGCCGCCGCCCAGCGGCTCGGTCCGGAGCCGGTCGTGACGCTGGCGGGCGCGGCCGGGCTGTGCGCCGCGATCGTGCTCACGATGCTCTGGACCGAGTCGCGCAGGGAGATCATCGCCAAGGTCCGGGCCGCCGCTACCTGAGTCAGGCCTGCGGGCCCTGGCTCCGGGAGTCGCCGGTGGAGGGCCGGCCGTACGGGTGCTGCTCGTAGCCGGGGGCCTGCGGGGGGTACGGGGTGCCGGCGGCGTGGCTGTGCTGCCAGCCCCGCTGCACGTTCTCCCACTTGGCCTTGGCGTCCTGCCAGACGCGGTGGTCCCTGTTCTTGTCGATGATGTCCTGGACGATGGAGGTGCTCTTGCCCTCCTCCGGCAGCAGGAGCCAGGCGACGGCGTAGATGCCTACGCCGAGGCCGCCGAAGAAGCTCGCGACGGCGAGCCCGAGGCGCAGGATGTTGGCGTCGATGCCGGTGTACGCGGACAGGCCCGAGCACACGCCCGCGATGATCCTGCCGTTCCGAGTGCGGTGGAGCTGCTTGACCGAACCATTGGTGTTCATCTCGTCCATACCTCCACAGTGCCTGTGAAAAGGGCGGCGCACATCGGGATTCCCCCTGGCCCTACCCCGAGGGGGCCCGGATACCCTGACGGACATGGACGACCTCCTCGAACTCGACGACCAGCTCGACCCCGAGCACCGCATGATCCGGGACTCGGTCCGGGAACTCGTCTCCGACCAGGTCCTCCCCCATGTCGGCGAGTGGTTCGAGCAGGGCACGTTCCCCGCCCGCGAACTCGCCCCGGCGCTGGGCTCGCTCGGCCTGCTCGGCATGCACCTGGAGGGGTACGGCTGCGCCGGGCTCGACGCGGTCTCGTACGGCGTGGCCTGCCGGGAGCTGGAGGCGGGCGACTCGGGGCTGCGGTCGTTCGTGTCCGTGCAGGGGTCGCTGGCGATGTTCCCGATCTGGAAGTACGGCTCGGAGGAGCAGAAGGAGGAGTGGCTGCCCCGGCTCGCCTCGGGGGAGGCCATCGGCTGCTTCGGCCTGACCGAGCCCGACCACGGGTCCGACCCCGCGAGCATGCGCACCACCGCCAAGCAGGACCCGTCCGGCGACTGGATCCTGAACGGCGCCAAGATGTGGATCACCAACGGCTCGATCGCCGATGTGGCCGTCGTATGGGCGCGCACCGACGAGGGCATCCGGGGCTTCGTCGTCCCCACCTCCACCCCCGGCTTCTCGTCCGCCGAGATCCACCGCAAGCTCTCGCTGCGGGCCTCGGTCACCGCCTCCCTGTACTTCGACGACGTACGGCTGCCCGCCTCCGCGGTCCTGCCGGGTGTCGTGGGCCTGAAGGGCCCGCTGTCGTGCCTCACGGAGGCGCGCTTCGGCATCCTGTGGGGGGTGGTCGGCGCGGGCCGGGCCTGCCTGGAGGCGGCCGTGGACTACGCCACCACGCGGGTGCAGTTCGGCAAGCCGATCGGCGCATTCCAGCTCACCCAGGAGAAGCTGGCCTGGATGGCCGTACGGCTCGGGCAGGCCGGGCTCACCGCACTCCACCTCGGCCGTCTCAAGGACGCCGGGAAGCTGAAGCCTCACCAGGTCAGCTTCGGCAAGCTGGCCAACGTCCGGGCCGCTTTGGACATCGCCCGCGAAGCGCGTACGGTGCTCGGGGCCAACGGCGTCACGCTGGAGTACCCGGTCATCAGGCACATGACCAACCTGGAGTCCGTGCTCACGTACGAGGGCACCCAGGAAGTGCATCTGCTGACCTTGGGCAAGGCGCTCACCGGTCTCGACGCCTTCCGCTGACGTCCCGGTGAGGGGCCTGTCGCGACCGATCCCGGGGCGATCGGGGACAATGGCGTCGCCGAAGACCCGGTACTCTCTGTACCCTGCAATGTGGGGAGTGTTCGGCGGATCACGCCAATGCGGGCGAGGTCCGCGGGACACGACCAAGGGGTGCTAGCTCAATGGCAGAGCTGCGGACTTTTAATCCGTCGGTTCAGGGTTCGAGTCCCTGGCGCCCCACCCTTGATGAGCTGGGCAGACTCCCGAGTCACGGTTGATCGGAAGCCTGCCCGGTTGCATTCGCAGTTGCCCCGCTGATGAAGGTGTCAAAGTCGGTGTCGGGGACCCGGGCGGGTCGTACGCCGGCATGTGCACTCGCCGCCAGTCATCCCGCAACGCCCGGCAGACCACATCGTGGCGCCGCCGGCCGGGTTCTCAGTGGGCGTGGCGCTTCGTCGTGGTGAGCCGGGAGCGCCCGAGGACCGCCGGAACGTATTCCCTGCCGCAGAAACCGGGATCGGGCCTTGTAGTGCCATATGGGCGATGCCCGGCCTCCGGAGCCCGACAGGACGAATCACACGAGGCTGCCGCAAGCTCCCGCAAACTGGTGGAGACAACCGCACATAGATCACTAAAGTGGCGCCTCAACCACTTGTAGAGATCTTGAAGGTAAGTATGGCTCCGCGCCCGAATCGGCTTCTGACGCTCTTTGTCGCGTTTGTGTGTGTAGCGGCAGCGGCGGGTTGTGACATACGAGAAAAACCCGCCGCGCGCGCCGCCGTCATCGACAACTTGGTCGAATTCGAGTTGGATGACACCGTCCGCATAGCTCAGCCCGACGTGGCGGGGCCCACGCTGGAAATTTACGAGGACTACCAGTGTCCGGTCTGCCTGGAGTTCGAGCAGAGTGACAACAACGCGCTCGTGCGAGAAATGGCGGTCAAGGGGCAGATAGCCATCATGATCCACCCATTGACCATCTTCCAGGATGACATGCCGATCACCCGCGAGAACTCGCGACGGGCTCTGATGGCCTCACTTTGCGTTCAGGATCCACGCAAGTGGCTGAGATATCACGATGAGCTGTTCGCCCATCAGCCGGACGAGCTCCAGAAGGGCGGATTCCCCTATGAGCAGCTCATACAGCTCGCAAGGAAGGCCGGCGTTCCGGTCGCGGAGTTCACGGCGTGTCTCAAATCTCCAGATACCGCGGAGCGGGCCGACTCCCTCAACGAGTTGGCCCGCTACCGAGGGGTAGTAGGTACCCCCACGATCCGCTTCAAGGGCAAAGATCTCGATTGGACGGCAAGCTGGCGCGCAGCGGAGCAAAACTCACGCACCGTTCGCGGCAGAGCGAGTAGGCGTCTTCAGCTCGTGTACGTCGCCGGGCAGGACCGGGTCCACGACGAGGGCGGGACGGCCGCCGTCTACTCTCGTCCGCCCGCCCAATAAGCCCCACCGGACCTCGCGGTTCGATCCGTGACTGCGCTCCCCGGCCAGAGCTAG
>JADGHC010000216.1 GCA_019689655.1 Microbispora sp. | reverse complement strand
CGTTGCCCGAGACCTGGATTTTGAAGGCGGTGGCGTAGGCGGCCTCCCAGTTGAGGACGACCTGGCTCACCGTCGCGGTGGCCCCGAGATCGACCTGGAGCCATTGCGGGTCGCTGAACGCGCTGGACCAGCGGGTGCCGGTGTCGCCGTCCACCGCCGCCGACGCGGGGGTGCCGGCGTTCTCGGTGGACGAGGCCGTCGCGGTCTTGCCCTGCGACAACAGCGCGGGCGCGGCCGTGGCCGGTGCCGACACCGCCACCGCGGCGACGACAGACGCCGCGACCAGGGCCAATGTGCTGAGCACGGCCGTCAGGGCCCGGCGTGTGGGGTGGATCGTCGAACGGTTTCTCATGGTTGGCGATCTTTCTTCGGGGGGTGAACAGGTACGAGCCCTGACCAGAGAATGATCGCCTTCGATACTTAGGTCAATACTTGAATTTAGTATGCAAGAAAATGATCATGAGGTCGGCGGTGTCGGCGTTCCGCGCCTACAGCCGGTCGAACACGGCGGCCGGCGTCTCGATCTCCTCGGCGGAGAGCTTGTCGGTGAAGTGGCGCCGGACGGCGGCGTCCAGGCCGGGGTGCACGGCGCCGGTGGCGGCGCGCCCGGCGTCGGTGAGGGTGACCATGACGCCGCCCGCGCGTTCCGTCACCCGCCGGGCCGTACCAGGCCGCTCTCGTAGGCCAGGATGACCAGCTGCACCCGGTCGCGGACGCCGAGCTTGGCGATGGCCCTGGCGACGTGGGTCTTGGCGGTCAGCGGGCTGATGACGAGGCGCTCGGCGATCTCGGCGTTGGACAGGCCGAGCGCGACGAGCCGCACCACCTCCAGCTCGCGGGTGGTGAGGGCGGCCAGCCGCTCCCCGGCGTCGGGCGCGAGGTCCTGCCGCCGGGCGAACCGCTCGATGACGCGGCGGGTGACGCCGGGGGACAGCAGCGCGTCCCCGGCGGCCACGACGGTCACCGCGCGGCGCAGCTCGGCCGGTTCGACGTCCTTGGTCAGGAAGCCGCTGGCTCCGGCGCGCAGCGCGGCGAAGACGTGCTCGTCGGTGTCGAAGGTCGTGAGGATGACGACCCGGCAGTCCCCGCCCGCGACGATGCTCCGGGTCGCGGTGATGCCGTCGGTCCCCGGCATGCGGATGTCCATGAGGACGACGTCGGGGTGGGTGCTCGCGGCCAGCCGTACGGCCTCGGCGCCGTCGGCGGCCTCCCCGACGACGGCGATGTCCCGCGAGCGGGCCAGCAGGCTGCGAAAGCCCGCCCGCACGAGTGCCTGGTCGTCGGCGAGGAGCACTTTGATCGTCATTCCGGAGAGCCTGCCACAGGAATCTCGGCCTTCACGGCGAATCCCCGGGGCGCCGGACCGACCGCGAGCGTCCCGCCGAGGGCGCGCACCCGTTCGCGCATGCCGGTGAGGCCGTTCCCTTCGGTGACGCCGCCGGCGGGGCCGCCCGTGCCGTCGTCGACGATCTCGACGGTGACCGAATCCGGGTGACGGACGATCGTCACCGTGGCCGTGGCCGCCCCCGAGTGCCTGAGCGCGTTGGCGAGGGCCTCCTGCACGACGCGGTAGACCGCGACGGAGGCGGGGGCGGGAATCGCAGACAGGTCGCCGGTCACGTCGAGGGTGACGTCGAGCCCGGCGGCGCGGGTGTCGGCGACGAGCGTGCCGAGCGATGACACGTCGGGCTGGGGCGCGGTGCCGGTGGGACCCTCTCGCAGGACGGAGATGAGCGCGCCGAGGTCCCGCATCGCCCGGTTCCTGACGTCCTGGGCCAGACTCAGCGCGGCGGCGGCCTCCGCCGGCTCCTCCCGCAGGGTGTCGGCGGCGACGCTGAGCTGGACGCCGACGACGGCCAGCGTGTGCGCGACGATGTCGTGCACCTCCCGCGCGACGCTCAGGCGTTCCTCCGCGGCGCGGGCGCGGTGCTCGGCCTCGCGCAGCAGTTCGCCCCGGCGCCTCGACGCGGCGTACGCGAGACCGGCGGCGACCAGCGCCGCGAGCAGCACCCCCTCGCCGAGGGTATGGATGAGGTAGCGGATCAGATTCCGGTCGATCATCCAGCGGGCGTCGACGGCGGAGTAGACGAGCTGGGCGACGCCGATGACGACCACCCAGCGGATGCGTGATGTGCCGGCCGCGGTGAAGTACGCCGCCGCGACGGGCCAGATCCACCCGGCGGGAGACAAGTGCGCCAGGTGGTAGACGAAGAGCGCGGCGACCGACAGCAGCAGCACGGGCATCGGCCATCGGCGCCGGACGAGCAGGAGCGCGCCGAGGACCAGCGCGAGGGGGATGACGCCGCCCCAGGGGTTGTGCACCCCCGTGGCGAGGGCGACGGCCACGAAGAGGACCACGGTGAGAACGGCGAACGCGAGATCGGCGATCCGGTCGCCGTGCCGGGTGGAAGAGCGCGCGGACGGGAGAGCGGAGGAGAGCGCGGGCAGTGCGTGCGGTGCGGCCATGCGAGTTCTCTCGTGGTGCGGAAGGCGGGAATGCCTGGATGACGTGATCCAAACGTTAGGGCGGGCCGCGTCCGCGATGCGTCATCCCGCCGCAGGCATCCGGGAACTGCTCCGTCCGTGGTACGGCTACTGCGCCGGGAGTACGCGCGCCGGCGCACGCGGGTGGTCGGACGCGGGGACGGCCGCGTGGCGTCGATCACCCGCCGGTATGCGGCGCGCTCGTTGCGGGTGCGGCTACTCGCCGAGGAACGCGAGGATCGCGGTGGCGAGTAACGCGCTGCCGAGCGCGGTGAAGTGGTCGCCCGGCACCCGGGTGGAGCGGGCGCCGGGCAGGGCCGCGGCCAGCGCCTCGGCGGAGGCCCGGCGGCTGTCCTGGTCACCGGCCAGCACGAGCGTGGGAGTGGTGATCCGGCGCAACTCCGCCTCGGGGGTCGCGATCAGCGTGCCCAGGACGAGTAGGAGCGAAAGCGGGTGATCGACGATGAAACGGTAGTCGTCCCGCACACGGGCACGCGCCGGCGCCGCGGCCTACGCCCGGCCCTCCCTTCCGCCGTCCTCGTCCGCGTCCTCATCATCGTCGTCGCCCTCGCTGTCGTCGAGGGCGGGTTCGAAGCCGTCGTTGAGCATCGCGCCGAGCTGCCGGCGCGTCTCGGCGAGCTCGGCGGCGATCTCCTCCGACGAGTCGGATTCCGCCAGGGACTCCAGCTCGGCCAGCACGGCCCGCATCGCGGTGACGCCGGGCGGCTCCGGCGCCTGTCCGGTGGCCGCTTCGTCCCCGCCCGTCCAGTCCATCAGCCACGCGGCCGCGCGCAGGCAGCGTACGCGCGGGACGACCCTGCCGAGATCGCCCCACAGCCGCGCGGCCCGCCGGAAGGCCGCCAGCGCCTCGTCCGTCTGCCCGTCGAACTGCAGCGCCTCGGCGGCGGACCAGGCCATCTCCGCGTGCATCTCCCGAGCGCCGGGATCGTCCTGCACGAGCTGCGCGGCCATGAGGAATTGCTCGGCGGCCTCCCGGTGCCGGCCGAGCTCGGCCAGCGACTTGCCGTACTGCGATCGCGTCCACGCGATCACGCGCCCGTCGTAGGGGATCTCGACGCGGGGCATCACCTCCTCGAACAGGGCGGCGGCCTCGCCGTGCCGCTCGAGGCCGTGGTAGGCGCGGGCGGCCGTGAAGGTGTTGTGCAGCATGTCCGGTTCGGAGAGCCCGTCCCAGCGGGCGGCCGCGGCGAGCGCCGCCCCGACCACGTCGAGTTCCCGGCCGGGCTGCCGGGTGAGCGCCTCGACGAGCAGGGAGCTCAGCTCCGCCGCCTCCTCGGCGGGCAGCAGGTCTCCGCCGTACTCCAGGGCGGCCGTCGCGAACTCCTCGGCGCTCTTCGGTTCCCCCATGTCGAGGGCGATCTGCCCGAGTAGACCGGCGGGCCGGGCGGCGTGCCAGGGCATGCCCGCCTCGCGGTAGCAGTCGATCGCGGAGGACAGATGCGTCCGCGCGGTGTCGGGATCGCCGAGCATGAGGAAGATCTGGCCCAGCATGTCGTGGTAGGTGCCGGCCCGGCCGGTCCCGCCCAGCTCCACGGCCACGGCCAGCTCCGCCTCCACCCGCGCGCGTGCCGCCAGGATGCGGGGGTCGTACAGCGCCTCCAGCTCTTCCAGCTCGTGCGGTTCTTCCTGCTCGTACAGCACGCCCGGCTCGTGCGGCTCCGGCTCCTCCAGCTCCTCCGGCTGGTCCGGCTCTTCCGTCTCGGCGAGCGTGCTCATCGCGACGTGGGCCACCGCCCTGCGCGCGGCCAGGTACTCCGCGGCGTCCAGCCTTCCCTCGGCGTACGCGGCGGCGGCCTCGGCGGCGACGGACTCCGCGAGTGCCTCGCCGCCGGCCCGGTCACCCGCCTGGGCCCGGGCGACGGCCGCGGCGGCGCGCGCCTCCAGCGCGTGGGCCAGGTCGCCGAGCCGTTCGAACCGATCCGCGACCGCCTGCAGTGCCGTACGCGCGGCGGCGGGGTCCTGCTCCAGCGCCGTCAGCGCCCTGCTGAACTCGAGCTCCGCGGCCACCGGCTCGGGCAGCTCGACCCCGGCGGCGCCGACCCGCTCCCACGCCCGCCGCGCGTGCGGGTGACGCAGCGCGGTCAGCCGCCGCGCCTCGCCGACCAGGTCGTCGAGCGACGCCCCGGCCGGTGGCGTCTGCGCCGGCGGCACCGGGCCCGCGGTCGTCGCCGCCGGCCGCGGCAGCCGTACGGGGGAGCCCAGCGGCAGCCGGTCGAGCAGCGGTTCCCGGTTCAGCCGCGCGGCCACCCGCTCGCTCATCACCCGGTTGCCGTTGCGGGCGTCGTAACGGGCGCAGATGTCGCCGATCTCCCGTTCCAGGTCGGCCAGCACGGTCCCCACCGTGCGGTCGCCCACCGGCAGGTCGTCGTGGCCCAGCGCGGTCAGGCGGCGCAGCAGTACGGCGGCGCCGCAGATGAAGCCGAGCCGCCGGGAGACCTCCTCGCCGGACGGGGTGAGCCAGGCGGCGTGCTCGGCGAGGATCTCCAGGCCGCGGGCCTCGTTGCCGGTGAGCGCGCAGAACTCGATGTGCTGCCCCACCGTCTCCCGCAGCGAGAGCGTGCGCCGGGCCAGGTGATACCCCTTCAGGTGGGCGCTGCGGGCGTCGCCGACGCGGCCCGTGCGCAGCAGGGGAAGCAGGGCCTGTCCGAGCACGCGGTGGGGCTCCTCCGCGCAGGTCAGCGTGCCGTCGAGCAGCGGCGCCCAGAACTCGA
Organism: Microbispora sp.; assembly: GCA_019689655.1. Lineage (GTDB taxonomy): Bacteria > Actinomycetota > Actinomycetes > Streptosporangiales > Streptosporangiaceae > Microbispora. The sequence continues at coordinate 4,548 of JADGHC010000216.1, read as the reverse complement.
GCGCCCCCTCGTCGTCGCCGGCGGCCTCCCGCCACGCGCCCCACCCGTTGTGCTCGCAGGCGTCGCAGTCGGTCATCACGTCGTTCGGCGCGGCGATGGACGCCTCCATCGCGGCGGCGGCCGCCTCGAGGTCGCCGGTCTCCTGCGCCAGCCGCGAGCGCAGCGCGAGCACCGGGCGCGCGCTGTAGCCCTGTGCCCGATAACGGCTCTGCAGCTCGTCGAGCCAGCGGCGGGTCGTCGCCAGCGGCACGGCGGGGTTGTCGATCAGGCTGTGCGTCATCCACTTGAGCTGCCAGTGGATGGAGTGGGTCAGCCAGCCCAGCTCGGCCGGGAAGTCGTCGAACAGCCGCAGCAGCCGTCCCGCGGCGACCGGCATCCGGTCGCCCTCGGCGGCGTACAGGTAGGCCTCGATCAGGGAGAGCAGGACCTCGCCCTCCAGGGAGCGGTCGCCGGCCGTACGGGCCTGCGCGGCGAGCACCTCCAGGCGCTCGGCCTTCTGCCGCCCCGCGGGCAGCGCCGCGCACTCCTCCAGGCCGGCGCGGATCGCGGCGGTGCCGGTCACTGTGGTTCCTCTCCTTCCGGTGCCTCGGTCACGCTCGCCGCGGCCCAGCCGAGCAACTGGTCGAAGGCCCGGTTGAGCAGGGCGGCGTCCTTCGGCCGCAGCGGCCGGTGCGTCATCAGCAGCGCCTGGGCGTACAACGCCTCGACGGCGGTGACGAGCAGCGTGCGGTCGCGGATCGTGGCCAGCCGGCGCACCACCGGGCTGCGGTAGTTGAGCACGAGCTGCGCGCGCGGCGCCGACGACTTGAGCGCGTCGAGGATCTCGGCCCACAGCTCGTCGGACTCGGCGGCGGTCTCCGCGCGGGCGCGTTCGTTCCGCGCCGCCCGCGAGTCGAGGTGCAGGGCCGACACCGACGCCGGGTAGAAGGCGCGCAGGATCACATCGCAGTCCAGCGGGTCGAGCGCGGCGCGGGCGGCGGTGAGGAAGGCGGCAAGTGCGAGCTCCTCGTGGGGCTCCACGGGGTCGAGCGCGGCGGCGACCGCGTCCGCGTCCAGCTCCTCCACGGTCACCCCGGGCAGCACGCCGGGAAGCGCGGCGACCAGCTCGCCGTCGTAGGTGTAGCCGCCGTTGACCACCCCGAGTCCCTGGGCCGCCGCGATGCCGGCGACCTGCCGGAACTCCTCGACCGACGACGTCACCCGGATGACCGGGTGCTTCCTGGCGAACTCGGCGAGCGTCGTCTCGCCGTCGGTGGTCTCGAACGGCAGGTACGGCAGCATGATCCGGAAGAGCTCGGAGTCGTGCCGGGCGAGTGACTTGACGCCGAGGGCGTGCACGGACAGGAACGCGGCCAGCCGGCCCGGCTCCTGCGCGGCCAGGCCGGTCAGCCAGTCGCGCAGCCGGGCGCCCAGGGCCTCGCGGACCGCGGCCAGCGTCTCGTCCTCGTACAGCCCTTCGCGTGAGGCGGTGGGGCGCAGGGTGTCGGTGTCGATCACACACCGGGCGAAGAACGCCCAATCGGGCAGCAGACCGGTGACCGCGTCGCCGAGCAGCATGCCCTTCAGGTAGACGCGGTGGCGGCCTCCGGCCACCGGATTGGTCGCGTTCGGCAGGATGTAGGCGGCGCCCCGCACCCCGGCCAGCTCGACGCCGAGCTCGACCACGTCGAGCGCCATGAAGCCGAGCACCCGCTCGCCGTACGCGAGCAGCGCCGCCCGGCGCTCGGCCGCCGACCGGTACGCGCGGTCCCACACGGGAGGGCTGTCGGTGGTGCGGACCACGCGCCCGCCTCCCGCCACCGTCACCTCGTACGGCAGCAGCGCGCCGAACTCGCGGGCCAGGTCGGCGACGAGGTCGGGGGCGAACCACCGCCGCGCTCCCGGGCGGGCCCGCAGGCGCACGGTCGTTCCCGGTGCGTCGCGCTCGCCGGGGGAGAGCGTGCGGACCGCGTAGGTCCCGTCGGAGGCCGCCGACCACTCCACGCCTGGAGCGTCCGGGTCCCGGGCCGACCGGGTGAGCACCTGGATCCGCTCGGCCACGGTGAAGCAGGCCAGCAGGCCGATGCCGAACTGGCCGAGGAACTCCTGACGGGCCCCTTCGAGGTCGTCGCGCTTGGAGGAGCGGCCGATGGTGGCGAGGAAGCGGTGCACGTCGTCCTCGGTCAGGCCGATCCCCGGATCGTCGATCCGCAGCCCGTCCTCCTCGACGGTGATCCGGATGTCCGTCGGCGCCGCCGGGTCGATCGCCCGCCGGGCGGTGACCGCGTCCACCGCGTTCTGCAGCAGCTCGCGCAGGTACACCCGGGGGCTGGAGTACAGGTGATGGGAGAGAAGGTCGACGAGCCCCCGCAGATCGACCTGAAAAGATCGGGCGTTCCCCGCTAAGTCGTCCGACATGCGGTTGATCGTAGCGTCGGCCGCCGACACGGAAGGGCGCGCTCGCGTCCCGGGGCGGGCGCCCCGGGGCGCGCGGGCCCCCGGGGGGGGCACGGTCAGGCGCCGGGCTCCTCGAAGCGGTCGAGGTAGGCGGCGTACCAGGCGCGCTCCTCCTCGATCAGCGGGTGCCGGTCGGCGTAGACGTGGTCGAAGATGGCGTCCACCGGCGGATCGGGCATGGCGATGACGCCGTTGCGCAGTTCGAGCGCCAGGCGGTCGCCCTCCTCGTCGACCTCGGCGAAGAACGCCTCGTCGGCCATGCCCTCCCGCAGCAGGTACGCCCGCATGCGCGCGATCGGGTCCTTTTCCCGCCACGCCGCCACCTCCTCGGCGGGCTGGTAGCGCCCCGGGTCGTCCGAGGTGGTGTGCGGGCCCATCCGGTAGGTGTACGCCTCGATGAGGAACGGCCCGCCTCCGTCGCGGACGTGCCGCAGCGCCGCCTTGGTCACCGCGAGGCAGGCCAGCACGTCGTTGCCGTCCACCCGTACGCCGGGGAAGCCGAACCCCCGCGCACGCTGGTAGATCGGTGCCCGGCTCTGCCGCCCGACCGGGTGCGAGATGGCCCACTGGTTGTTCTGGCAGAAGAACACCACCGGCGCGTCGAACACGGCCGCGAAGTTGAACGCCTCGCTGACGTCGCCCTCGCTCGCCGCGCCGTCGCCGAAGTAGGCCACGACGGCCGAGTCGTCGCCGTCCTTGCGTACCCCCATGGCGTACCCCACGGCGTGCAGGGTCTGCGTGCCGAGGACGATCGTGTACAGGTGGAAGCGGGTCTCCCGGGGGTCCCAGCCTCCGTTCGTCGTGCCGCGCAGCATGCCCATGAGCGTGAGGGGGGCGATGCCCCGGCACCAGGCGACGCCGTGCTCCCGGTAGGAGGGGAACACGTGGTCGTCCGGGCCGAGCGCCCGGCCCGAGCCGATCTGGGCGGCCTCCTGCCCCAGGCACGGAATCCACATCCCGAGCTCGCCGAGGCGCTGGAGGGCGAAGGCCTCCCGGTCGATCCGGCGCACCAGCGCCATGTCGCGATACAGCCCCCGATACTGGCTCTTCGACAGATCCAGGTCGTAATCGGGGTGCGCGACACGCTCGCCTTCGGGCGTGAGCAACTGGACCAGATCGTCGGCCTCGTCCTGGCGCCGCACGTCGTCTCCTCTCTGACAGCGGTGACCGATGCCCGGCGCGCCGGACCCTCCGGTCGTCGGCACCGTGCGCAGCCAATCATTCCGGCTGTGGCGCGTGAGGGTTTACCCGACATGCCCGCCTCGCCCATGAGCTGCGCGTTCTTTGGGGCGGAAGAGGAGCGGGGTCAGCCGGCCGCCGCGGCGGGGCGCAGGCCCGCGAAGACGATCGCGAGCGTACGGTCCCGCAGATCGGGCTCCCACCGGGTGTGCAGGGAGGCCTGGCACAGGCCGATCAGCAGCGCCATGACCTCGGGCACCCCGACGTCGGCACGTACGGCGCCCGCCTGCTGGGCCTTGGCGACGAGCACCTCGACGGCCTCGCGCAGGGCGAGGACCGGCTTGGCGACGGTGACCGGGATGCCGGCCTGGGCGAGCAGGTCGACGACGGTCTTCTTCTCCGCGACTTGCTCGACCATGCGGGTGAAGAAGGTGAACAAGACGGTGGCGGGGTCGCCCTCGGTCGCGAGGGCGCGGGTCTCCTCGGCCAGCCGGAGGGCGACCGCGTGCGTGATCGCCTTCAGCAGGGACTCCTTGGTGGGGAAGTGCCGGAAGACGGTCCCGATGCCCACTCCGGCCTTCTGGGCGATCTCCTCGGTGGAGGCGGAGGGGCCCTTGGCCGCGAAGACGGCCTCGGCCGCCTCGAGGATGCGCGTGCGGTTGCGCTGGGCGTCGGCGCGCAGCGCCCTGGCGGGCTCCCCGGCGCCGTCCGGCTCGGGAACGCGCTGGTCGTTCGGCATCCCTCGGCTCTCCCATGCCTCGATTGACATCCGGACTCGCCGCTTCATAGCCTCTAACCGAAGTCCAGACTCCGATTGTAGGGTCACGCCGCAGCGAGGAGCGACGAGATGTTCGAGAGGTTCACCGACCGTGCGCGGCGGGTTGTCGTCCTGGCTCAGGAAGAGGCCCGGATGCTCAACCACAACTACATCGG
>JADGHC010000215.1 GCA_019689655.1 Microbispora sp. | reverse complement strand
TTTAGTGACAGCGGACACCCCCTTTCCGCCCTCACCCTGCCCTTCCACACCCTGCCCTTCCACACCCTGCCCGTCCGCCGCCCGGACGGACGAGGACCGCCCGCACCGGTCACGATGCGGGCGGTCCCGTGTTTATGGGGCCCGGAACGGCCTTCGGGGCGGCGGCGTCTCAGAGCAGGGCGCCGGAGGTGCCGGACTCCAGGAGCGTGCCGCCGTTCCAGCTCACCCCGACCTGGCGGTAGTAGCCGCCGATGATCTCCTCGACGGTCAGGTCGGCGAGCTCCTCGGTGGGCGCGTCGAACAGCTCGATCTCGGCCTCGCCGGCCCACGCCTGACCGCCCTCGAACGACGCGCCCGAGGTGACGATGAGCTCGTCCAGGGCCAGGCCCTTGCCCGGCTCGATCGACGGCAGCCAGCGGTGATGGGCCATCGGGTGGCCGTTGACGAACCCGTTGGTCTCGCTGGGGGCGTGCAGCCGTACGACGGCCTGGGCGATCCTGCGGTCCGCGGCGGCCAGCGTGGCGCCGAAGACGCCGCCGGCGTCGATGCGCGGCGCGGCCAGGCCGTACGGGTGGGGGCGGGTCATGTGAATCGAGCCGAGCTTCTTCGGGTAGCCCTGGTGGATGCCGCGGGCGATGGCGAAGTCCTTGTCCACCCAGATGTAGACGCAGCGGGAGTAGGTCTTGCCGCGATAGGAGCAGCGCACCACGACGAAGCACTCCTTGTACTGCGCGCGGACGGGATCGAGCAGCTCCTCGCGGCTCTGCGAGCACGACTGCCAGTCCGCCCAGATCACCGCCACCGCGCCGGGGTCCTCCTCGGCGAGACCGAGCGGCTCGGGCAGCAGCGCGGCCACCTTCGCGGGGTCCGTACGGTACTCCACGGTGAGCAGGTCACCGGAGTAATACCAGGGCGGGCCGGGAACCAGTGAGGACCGCCCGGTCGCCGTCTTCGGCGTGTAAAAACCGCGCACCGTCGCCACTGCGCCTCCTTGTCGCAATAGTCGTTTGGCCCCATACGATATGTGCTGAACTGGGCATTGTCACCCACCTTCTCCGCATATGTTTCCCGGAAGGGGTCTTGTGGCCCCGATGTCCGGGGCGTATTGTTTGCGCCCAAACGAGCTGGCGTAGCGAGGAGGTCGTCCAGTGAGCAACGAACCGGTGGAGGAAACCGTCCGGCGCCTCACGGACCAGGGCATCGACATCGTCAGGGTGGGCTACCCCGACCTCATCGGCACCGAGCGCGGCAAGGACGTCCTCGTCGAGCGCCTTCCCGACGTCGTCGAGCACGGCATCGCGTTCTGCCGGGCGGTCTACTACACCTCCCCGCAGGGGGACGTGGTGCCGGTGCCCGGCGGCCTCGACCAGGGTCTGCCCGACATCATCATCCGCCCCGACCTGTCCACGCTCGTCCCGCTGCCGTGGGAGCCGGGTGTCGCGACCTGCCTGAGCGACGCCGTACACCCCGGATCGGGCGAGCCCTTCCCCGAGTCGCCGCGCGAGGTCGTCCGCGCCGTCGCCGCGCGCCTGGCCGGGCTGGGCCTCACCGGGGTGGTCGGTCCCGAGCTCGAATACTTCCTCCTCGAACCCGACGGCACCGGCTGGAAGCGCTACGACGACGCCCCCGGCAACGTGTACGTCGCCGGAACCAAGGGCGACCGGGGCTCCCACGTGCTGCGTACGCTCCGGACGCTGCGCGGCATGGACCTCGGCGTCACGATGGGCAACCACGAGTTCTCCGGCGGCCAGTTCGAGATCAACCTGCACCACGGCGAGGCGGTCGACGCGGCCGACCGGGCGTTCCGCTTCAAGATCGCGATCAAGGAGCTGGCCCGCCGCGACGGGCTGCTGGCCACGTTCATGGCCAAGCCGTTCAACGACGAGGGCGGCTCCGGCTTCCACATCCACCTGTCCTGCCGTGACGCCGAGGGCCGCAACGTCTTCGCCGACCCGGCCGGGCCGTACGGGCTGTCGGAGACGGCCAGGCACGCGATCGGCGGCGTGCTCGCGCACGCGCCCGCGCTGGCGGCCCTGCTCAACCCCACCGTGAACTCCTACAAGCGCTTCGGCCCCGACACGCTGGCCCCCTGGCTGATCGACTGGGGGCTGGACAACCGCAGCGCGATGGTCCGCGTGCCGCCGGAGCGCGGCGCGGCCAGCCGGTTCGAGGTGCGGCTCGGCGACGCCTCCGCCAACCCCTACATCGGGATCGCGGGCCTGCTCGCCGCCGCTTACCTCGGCATCCGCGACCGGGTCGAGCCGCCGGCGCCCCTGGAGGGCTACGGCTACGACACGACCAAGGCCCCGCTGCTGCCCTCCTCGCTGTCGGAGGCGCTCGACGCGTTGGCCGCCGACGACGCGTTCTCCGAGGTGCTCGGCAAGGAGTTCACCACCGCCTACCTCACGTACAAGCGCAACGAGGTCGAACGGTTCGCCCAGTTCATCACCGACTGGGAGTTCCGCGAGTACGCCTACCACCTGTGATCGCTGCAAAGGAGAGTTGATGCGCCCGGAAGACGTCGACCTGGCGAACCTGGACAACTTCCTCGACGGCGAGACGCCCTGGCGCATGTTCGATGTGCTGCGGGCCGAGGCGCCGGTCCACTGGCAGGACGAGGAGCATGGGAGCGGTTTTTGGTCCCTCACGCGGCACGAGGACATCGTGCGGGCCGACCGCGACCCCGAGACCTTCACCTCCATGAAGTTCGTGAACCTGGAGGAGGTGGACGACCGCCAGGCCGACATCCGCCGCTCCATCCTCGAGACCGACGGCCCGCGGCACCTGCACCTGCGCCGCCTGCTGCAGCGCGACTTCACCCCCCGCGCGGTCGCCGGGTATGAGGTGTTCCTGCGCGGGCTGACGGCCAAGACGCTGGACGCCGCGCTGCCCAAGGGCACCTTCGACTTCGTGAAGGAGATCTCCGCCGACTTCCCGATCAACGTGCTGGCGCGGATGCTCGACGTCCCGGAGGGCGACACCCAGCAGCTCATCGACTGGGGCAACCGGATCATCGGCAACACCGACCCCGACTACGCCGACGTGCTGCTGCACAGCGAGGAGAGCGAGAAGTACCGCGACCTGCCCTTCCGCAGCCCCGCCTCGATCGAGGTGTTCGAGTACGGCCGCGAGCTGGCCAGGCAGCGCCGGGGCGGCGACGGCGACGACCTCGTCAGCCGGCTGGTCAACCAGACCCCCGGCGACGGCGTGCCGCTGACCGACCGCGACTTCGACAACTACTTCCTGCTCCTGGTGGTGGCCGGCAACGAGACCACCCGGCACGCGATCACCCACACGATGAAGGCGCTGATCGAAAACCCGGAGCAGATGGCCAAGCTCCGCGACAACCCCGAGCTCATGCCGGTCGCGGTCGAGGAGTTCCTGCGCTGGGCCTCCCCCGTCTACCACTTCCGCCGTACGGCCACCCGGGACGTGGAGATCCACGGAAAGAAGATCTCGGAGGGCGACAAGGTGGTCATGTGGTTCGCCTCGGGCAACCGCGACGACCGGGTCTTCCCCGACCCCTACACCTTCGACGTGACCCGCGAGAACAACGACCACATCACCTTCGGCAAGGGCAGCCCGCACTTCTGCCTCGGCAACTCGCTCGCCCGGCTGGAGATCCGGATCATGTTCGAGGAGCTGCTGCCGCGCCTGGCCGACATCCGGCTCGCCGGGGAGGTGCGGCGCGTGCGGTCCAACTTCGTCAACGGCATCAAGGAGCTGCCCGTCACCGTCACCCTCGCCTGACGCGAGCACCGGACTCCCCGGCCGGGAAGGGCCGGGGAGTCCCCGGACCGGCGTTCACCGGGGAGTCCGGCATTCCCGTCTGCCGGACGCCACCGGGCCCGCGTTCGCCGGAGCGCGGCCTAGTCGGAGATCGTTATGCGCACGCGGCGGAAGCCGCGTCCCTTGCTTTCGATCTTCGCGACCTTGATCCGGCCGATCTGCTTGGTCGAGGCGACGTGCGTACCCCCGTCGGCCTGGGTGTCCAGCCCGACGATGTCCACGATCCGCACCTCGGGGATGTGCTCCGGCACGAGGTTCGTGGCGGTGCGGATGATGTCCGGGATCGCGAAGGCCTCCGCGCGCGGCAGCACCCGTACGTCGATCCGGCGGTCGGCGGCGATCTCGGCGTTGCAGGCGTCCTCGATCGCCTCCTTGAAGCCGGGCGGCACCTCCGGGAGGTTGAAGTCCATCCGCGCCGAGAACGGCTCCATGTTCCCGCCCGTCACCAGGGCGCCGTAGTCGCGGAACACGACGCCGCACAGCACGTGCAGGCCGGAGTGCGTGCGCATCAGCGCCGTACGCCGCTCGTCGGCGACCGCCCCGCGTACGACCGTGCCGGCGGGCGGGATCGGGTCGTCCGGCGCGGGGATGAGATAGAGGTCGTCCCCCTTGCGTACGCCCACGATGCGGGTCTCGACGCCCTGCCACAGCAGCACGCCCTCGTCCGGCGGCTGCCCGCCGCCGCCCGGGTAGAAGGCCGAGCGGTCCAGGACGATCCCGTCCGGCGAGGACTCCAGCACGACCGCCTCGAAGGACCGCAGCTGTTGATCGGTCAGCTCCAGCCGCCGCGTCCGCCCATGTAGATCGAAGGTCACCTCACCGAGTCTAGCCAGGGCGTGACCCACGTCACCCCCGGCGGGCGGGCCGGTGCCGGTCCGGCCCGCCCGTGCCCCGCGGCTTCAGGCGGCGGGCGAGTGCTCCCGGATGTAGCGGATCAGGCCGACGACGTCCTCGGGGACGAGACGGCCGATCGCGCCGCTGGAATAGACGCTGATGACGATCCGGCCCTCGGGGTCGAGCACGAAACCGGTCGACTGGACATACTTGGGGTCCTCGTTGACGAACGCGCCGGTCTCGCGGGCCAGCAGGTCCGCGTCGGCGCTGTGGCCGACCGGGAACTCCAGGCGCAGTTTGTCCACCAGCTCGCGCGTCGTGGGCTCGTCGTCCACCGACAACGCCACCACCTTGGCATCCACACCGGCGAGGGCCTCCAGCGACCGCTGGAAGGAACGCAGCTGCGCCTTGCAGTACGGGCACCACGAGCCCCGGTAGAACAGGACGACGCCGAAGTGCCCGGCCAGCGCGTCGGGCAGGTTGAGAGTTTCCCCGCCGGGAAGGGTCACGGTCAGGTCCGGGAACCGGTCGCCGGGGTTGAGCAGTGTCATATCGATAGTCCTCGTCGTCTCGGTTGATGTGCCGACACTGTCTTCGCGTCGCGGCGGGCCGGGTTCTTACCTCCGGATCGGAAGAAAAAATCGGTCACTACGCTCGGACGTATGGCGGCGGGTCGCGACATCGGGGGCAGCCAGGCCACCCATCCCTCGCTCGACGCGGAGTCGGCCGAGTGGCTGCGCACGCTCGGCGGCACGGGAGCCGAGCGCGAGGCGGCCCTGGCGCGCCTGCACGCGATCTTGCTGCGCGTCGCGGGCAACGAGGTACGCAGGCGCGCCCCGCGGCTGCGCCTCGCCGGGCCCGAGCTGGACGACCTGGCTCACCAGGCCGCCGCCGACGCGTTGCTGGCGGTGACCGCCAAGCTCGATCGGTTCCGCGGGGAGAGCCGGTTCACCACCTGGGCCTACAAATTCGCCGTACTGGAGGTGTCGGCCAAGCTCGGCCGTCACTTCTGGCGCGACCCGGCGGTGCCGCTGGAGGGGGAGGACTGGGAGCGCCTGCCGGACCGGTTCGGCTTCGACCCGGCCGAACGCTCCGAATGGCGCGATCTGCTCGCCGCGCTGCGCCGGGCCGTGCAGGAGGAGCTGACCGAACGGCAGCGCCGGATCTTCGTCGCGATCGTGCTGAAGGGCGTCCCGGGGGACGCGCTGGCCGTCGAGATGGGCACCAACCGCAACGCCGTTTACAAGGCGATGTTCGACGCCCGGCGCAAGCTGCGCGCCGCGCTCGTCGCCCAAGGTTTCCTGGACACCGGCACCGGAGGGCGGTCATGAACGGCTGGGACGAGCTCGACCGGTTCCTGCGCACCGACCCGCGCGACGTGGGCTGCGAGAAGGCGATGGACGTGCTCCACGTGTACGTCGAGCTCGCGGCGCGGGAGCCGGAGACCGCACGGCGGCAGTACCCGGGGGTCGCCGCCCACCTGCGCGCCTGCGGCCCCTGCCAGGAGGATTTCGAGGGTCTGCTGGCCGCGGTGTCCGGCACCCTCGGCTCCTAGCGCCTACCGGTGCGCCGCTCCCGGGCCGCGGTCCCCGGGGACGCGCAACGCCTGAAGGCAGAGGTCGACCACGGTGTCGGCGTACGCGGCGTCCAGCGGCTGTCCCGACACCAGCAGCCGATAGTGCAGCGGCGCGAAGACGAGATCCAGCGCCGTGTCCGGATCGACGTCGGCGCGGACGACTCCGGCGCGCTGCGCCTCGCGCAGCGCCTCCCTGACGGGTGCCCGCCGCGGCTCGAACCACTGCTCGGTCAGGGCACGGGCCAGATCGGGGTCGGTCTGCGCGGCGCCGATCAGCTCCCGCAGCCGGGCGCCCCCGGCTCCCTTCACGTACAGATCGATGAACCCGTGCGCGTACGCGCGCAGGCTCGCGGTGAAGTCGCCGCCGGCGGGGAAGGGACCGGCGTTGACCTTGTCGAGGAACGCCTCGAAGACGACCGCGGCCCTGGACGGCCACCACCGGTACAGCGTCTGCCGTCCGACGCCCGCTCTGGCGGCGATGCCGCCCATCGTGACCGATTGGTAGCCGCCCTCTTCGAGCGGGCCGTACGCGGCGTCGAGGATGGCGCGCCAGGACTTCTTGCTGCGGCGTCCGACCTGGGACACTCGGACGGCCTGCCGCCCGACGAGCTCGCCGGGGCGGGCGTGCCGTACACGCTGTCGCTGCGCGTGGCGGAGATCGAGCAGTGGAACGGCTCCCCCGCCTACCGCGATCCCCGCGCGCCGGCCTTCGCCGAATGGTGCGACCACCTCGCCAGGACGCTATGGCACGAACGCGCCACCCGGCCCATCCTGATCGCCGACACCGGCAACTGGTGTCCCACGATCATGAACCCGGACCGTACGGGCTCCTGCCGGGACCAGCGCGAACGCGGCGCCGGCTATGCGGCGGCGGCCGAGGCGTTCGCCGCCCGGCCGTGGTGCCTCGGCTGGCACTGGTGCAGCTGGCTGGAGAACCCGCACCGCGGTTTCGGGCTGAAGGACCCGTGGGACGAGCCTTACCGCGATCTCATCGACGCCGTGACCGAGACCAACCACCGGCTGAGCGGACTGCTAACAGCGGCGGCGTCGCGCCCGCAGCCGCCCGGCGATCGCGGTGAGCGCCGTCCCGAGCGCGATCAGGCTCAGCACGACGAGCAGGTTCCGCCCGTAATCCAAGGGCAGGAGTGAGGGGTTGTCGGCCCGGCGGCCGATGCCCGCGACCATCGGCAGCGCGACGAAGGACAGCAGGGCCGCGATGGTCAGCCCGGCCCGCACCGGGGACGGCCGGCGCAGCCTCCCCACGGCCACCCCGGTCAGCAGGACCAGCGGCACGAGCACCGCGTCGTGCGCCGCGATCACCCCGCCGAACCACAGGGCCCAGCCGAGCGGATCGGTGTGGCGGGCGTCCGCGATCAGGCCGGCGAACCCGGTCGCGATCAGCCCGCCGCCCAGGCCGTACCCCAGCAGACGCGGTATGGTCACGCCGCCACCACCTTCGACACCCATTTGGTCTGCAGCACACCCGGCCGGTTCGGCGCGATCAGCCGTACCGGGAAACCGTGGTCGGGCGCGAGCGGCGCGCCGCCGACCCGCAGCGCGAGCAGCGTGAGCGGGTCGTTCCAGTGCGGCGGCCGCACCTCGCTCGACCGGTACGACCCGCCCTTCTCCAGCGACTCGACCGTGAGGACGGCGTCCGGGGCGACGCCCGCCATTTCGGCGAGATCGCGCAGCCGGATTCCCGACCACTCGGCCTCAACGCTCCAGCCCTCCACACAGGAGATCGGCAGCCGGACGGTGTGCTGGGGGAGCCGCAGCAGGTCGGCGTACGTCAGGGACAGCGGCGTGCGCACCGCACCGGTCACGGTGAGCCGATATCCCGGATCGCGGATCACGGTGGTCACGCCCGCCGCCGCGGCGGACTTGTTGACCGGGAGGCCCTGCGGGCCGATCCGCGGGTTGCGCGGCGCCAGCACGGCGAGCCGGGAGAGCGGCGCGACGGTCTCGCCCACCGTGAACAGGACGGTGAGGCCCGACGCGGCGGCCACGGTGCCGAGGAACCGCCGCCGCGCCGTGACCTCGTGCGGTGGCTCGACCCGCTCCTTGGTCCACAACGCCCGGCGGACCTTCGCCCACTCGTTGACGACGTGGATGACCAAGGCGCCGTACAGCAGGTACGCCGTCCAGTAGTGCGCGGCCGTGAAGGAGAACGGCCAGAGATAGGCGTACGAGATATTGAGCAGCCCGGTTATCGCCTGAAACAGCGCACCGCCGACGAGAACGAGCACGAGCGCGCGTTCCACGGCGTGGGAAAGCGACCGGAAGGGCGGCCACTGCCACAGCTTGGGATAGACGGTCCAGAGTTTTGCGAAAAGCAGCGGAATCGTCGCCAGCCCGCCGATCACATGAAGGCCCTGCGTCACCCGGTAGAGATCGACCGGCCCGGACGGCCAGGCCGCCCAGGCGGGCGGATGCTGCATGAAATGGCTGAACAGCCCGGTCACGAAGGCGACCGTGAAACCGATCCCGAGCCACACGCCGAGCCGGGCCGCCACCTTCTCGGAATGCAGCGTGCTGGTGAAACGGCCGGGAATACTCCGCGCGAGCGTTTCGATCCGCCGTCTCACCGCGAAATCGCGCGCCATCGCGTGGTCTCTTTCTCCCGGCACTTCGGCGAATCGAATCGCGCGCCGGAAGGGAAATGCGCAGTCACATTCGCGACCGTACCGCCGCCCGCCCGCGCGGATGCTTACGGAACCATGACGGACAAGCCGCGTGAACCGATCGCCCGTCTGCCGCTACACCCCTGTCGTGAACGAGTTGTGGCGGCATGAGGCGCGCCGATGCGGCCCGGCGGCGCTCGTGACGCCGCCTGCCGTGGTGGTGTCCGCGGCCCTGCTGACGACTCCGGCCGGGGGCGGCGCACGGACCTTCGTGGCGGTCTGGCTTCCGGCCGCGTTGCTGCCGCTCGTGGCGGGCGTCTTCGCCGCCGGTGTGGTCTCCCGGGAAGTCATGCGGGAGCTGCAGTGCACCTTCGCGACGGCGTACCCGGTGACGGTACGCCGCAGGTTGCTGCTGCTCGTCGCGGCGGTGGGCGTGGCTGCCGTGATCCTCGCGGTGACGATCGCGGCGCATGGCGGCCCGGAGGCGAGGACGGTCGCCCTCTCCACGGCGGTGTCCGCCGCGGCGTCCTCGTTGCTGCTCATGGGTGTGGGCGCGTACGCGGCGGCGGGACGGAGCGAAGGTCGCGGCGGCCCGGCATCGGCGTTCGCCATGACGGCATGGTTGGCGAAACTGCTCGTGCTGGACAGGATTCCCCTCCCGCCGGCGGCGGTGGCCGCCGTGTCCGCGGCGGCCGGGTTGTGGCTGGTGGCACGCGCATCGACGAAAGCAGGGGGAGAGGCGATATGAGGGCCGGGTGGCTGGTTCCGCTCGCCGCGTCGGCGCGATCGGAGATCACGATGATCCTGCGGTCCCGCATGGTGTGGCTGGCGGTGGTGCCGCTCGCCGCGCTGAGCCTGCTGCTGGCGTTCAGGTCGGCTCGCGGGATGAGCGCGGGCCCGGCCGGCAGGGTGGCGGACGCGGCGATCATGGTGAACCTGCTGGCGGGGCTCGGGCTGTC
>JADGHC010000214.1 GCA_019689655.1 Microbispora sp. | reverse complement strand
CGATTACACCGCCGAATACACGGTCTGACACCGGGCCGATTTCGGCGCCGGACTCGGGGGCGCGCACCGGGCCGATCACGGCGCCGAATACCGCGCCGAATACAAAGTCGCTCACGACGGCGCTTGCCCGGGAGGGGATCCGGTACGTGCTCGCCGCCGGGGTCGATGAGAACACGTTCTTATCTCGGCTTCCGGGGGCCACTCCCGTCTATAGGGGACGGGAACTGCTCCTGGTGCGCCTGCGAGCAGACACGACTCGCAAATAGCCGCATACTGGACGGTAAGTCTTTTTATCACGTTTTGACCAACGCTATGGTGTTGGGGCTGTATCGCGTTCTAATCTCGGCGCACCGCGCGTTCCGACAAGGAGGAAGCATCCGTGTTGAAGGTGCTGGCAGCTCTTGCGGTCGGGGCCGTGCTGGCCGGCGTCGCCTCCGTGGCGGTCGTCAATGTGGCCGCGCCCACAGCGGAGCCGCCGAACAAGCCGCTTTACAACTACGGCGACAGGTGAGCGCACCAGGCCCGATATCCGCTCCATAAGAACTCCCGCGACGACCCGGCTCGCCAGGGGGCGTGGTTTCGCCATGTCCTCATGCGTCCGTGCCCGCCCGCACCGCCGTACCCCGGCCCGTCCCGGTGACGCGGTGCCCCCCGAACTCACCGCCGAGACGTGTCACCCGAAGGAGTGGTCGTGGTCGCACAGGGCGCGAAGGCGAAGTCCTCGGGGCGCCCGGCTCCCCTTTCCGCGCTGTCCGACAGGCCGCATCTGGCGGGCGCCGGCACCGACGCGGCCGCCGGCCCCCTGCTCGATGGCGTACGCGTGGCCGTGCTGAACTTCCGCGAGCCGAACCAGACCGTCGCCGGGGGCGCGGAGCAGTACGCCTGGCAGATCTCCGCCTACCTCGTCGGACAGGGCGCCGACGTCTGCTTCCTCACCAGCCGTGAGCGGAACCAGGCCCGCGCCGAGTCGCGCGACGGCATCGAGCTGCGCAGAATGGGCGGCAAGTACCTGGTCTACCTGCTTGTCTCGCTCTGGCTGCTGGTGCACCGCCGCCGGTTCGACGTGGTCATCGATTGCATGAACGGCATCCCGTTCTTCGCGCCTGTCGTGGCGCGCCGCCGTACGCGGGTGATCTGCGTGGTCCACCACGTGCACAACCGGCAGTTCTACGCGTTCTTCCCGCGCTGGCTGGCGCGGATCGGCTGCTTCATCGAGGGCCCGGTGGCGCGGCTGCTGTATCGGCGGTGCACGACGGTGACGGTCTCGGAGTCCTCGCGCGAGGAGCTGCGCGCGCGCCTGCGCTGGCTGGCCCCGATCGAGGTGGTGCCCAACGGCAGCCCGGTCGCCACGCCCGTGGCGAGGGAGCACGTGCCGGGCGACCCGGCCATCGTCTACCTCGGCCGCCTGGTCGGCCACAAACGCGTCGAGCGGGTGGTCGAGCTCGCCGCCGAGCTGGCGCCCGGCCGTCCCGGCCTGCATGTGCACGTCGTCGGGCGCGGCCCCGAGTACGACCGGCTGGCCGAGCGCGCGAGCCGGCCCGATGTGGCCGGGCGCGTCCACCTGCACGGGTTCCTGCCCGAGAGGGAGAAGAACGCGGTACTGAGCGGCGCCAGGCTCAACGTCACGGCCTCGGAGTTCGAGGGATGGGGGCTGACCGTGATCGAGGCGGCGGCGCTCGGCGTGCCCACCGTCGCCTACGACGTGCCCGGCCTGCGCGACTCCGTACGGCACGGCGTGACGGGGTGGCTGGTCCGCGACGGCGAGCGGCTCGCCGACGTGGTCGCCCACGCGCTGCGGGAGCTGGACGACCCCATGACGAGGGCGCGGATGGCGCGGGCGTGCCGGCGCTGGGCGGGCGAGTTCACCTGGGGGAAGACGGGGGCCGCGATGACCCGGCTGATCGCGGGCGAGCTCGGCCGTCTCCCCGCGCGAGCGCCGGACGGCCACGCGCGGGGCCGGGCCGCCTCCCGCCGCGAGACGTCCTGAGCGCGCCCGTGTCCGTCGGCATCTCCGTCCAGCCCCGGGAGCCCGGTTCCGCCACGGTGACCCGCACGCCGGTCGCCCCGCGACCGGCCCGTGCCGCGTCCGCCGCGCCGCCGGGCCGGGCGCTGCGGCACCGGCTCCGGCTGCTGGCGGGCTGCCTGCTGCTGGCGGCGATCGCCTTCAACACCGCGCCCGGGGCGCTGATCTCCGAGACCAAGCTCGACATGGCGGTGAACCCCCTGGGGTTCCTGTCGCGCGCGCTGCACCTGTGGGACCCGGCCTACTTCGGCCACCTGCAGAACCAGGCGTACGGCTATCTCTTCCCGATGGGGCCGTTCTACGTGCTCTTCCGGGCCCTGGACATGCCCGCCTGGGACATCCAGCGGCTCTGGATGTCGCTCGTGCTGTGCGCGGCGTTCCTCGGGACCGAGCGGCTGGCCCGGGCGATGGGCATCGGCTCGCCCGGCACCCGGCTCCTCGGCGCGCTCGCCTACGCCCTGGCCCCGCACGCGCTGGCGCTGATCGGGATCAACTCCTCGGAGTTCCAGCCGAGCGCCGTGCTGCCGTGGGTGCTGCTGCCGCTGGTGCACGGCACGCGGGAGGGGGCGAGCCCGCGCCGGGCCGCCGCGCTGTCGGCCGCCGCGTTCCTGTTCGCGGGCGGCGTGAACGCCGCGGCGGAGCTGGCGGTGCTCGTCGTCCCGCTGCTGTATCTGCTCAGCCGCCGCAACGGCGGGCGCAAGCTGGCCCTGCTGTGCTGGTGGCTGCCGTTCATCGGCCTGGTGTCGATGTGGTGGCTCGTCCCGCTGCTGCTGCTCGGGCGCTACATCTTCTCGTTCCTGCCGTTCATCGAGACGGCGTCGGCGACCACCGGCGTCACCTCCCTGGTGAACGTGCTGCGCGGCACGTCGAGCTGGATCTCGTTCCTGCCGGTGGACGGGCGGCCGTGGCTGCCGGCGGCCTACGACCAGGCCACCGTGCCGTCGCTGGTCGCCGCGACGGCGCTGGTGGCC
The DNA here is from genome assembly GCA_019689655.1 of Microbispora sp. Lineage (GTDB taxonomy): Bacteria > Actinomycetota > Actinomycetes > Streptosporangiales > Streptosporangiaceae > Microbispora. The sequence goes on along the minus strand of JADGHC010000214.1, from coordinate 6,798 downwards.
GGGCTCGGGCTGACCGGCGTGGCCCGCCGGGCCACCCCCGAGCGGACGTTCCTGGCCTTGTCCGTGATCGCCGGCGTGCTGATCGTCACCGCGGGGCACGCCGGCGACCTCGCCCATCCCTGGACCGGCCAGATCAGGGCCCTGCTCGACGGGCCGCTCGCGCCGTTTCGCAACCTGCACAAGTTCGACGCGCTGATCCGGCTGCCGCTGGCGCTCGGCCTGGCCGCGCTTCCGGTCGCGGGGCCGCGGCGGCTGCGCCGGCCGGTCACCGCGGCGGCGGCCGGGCTGTTCGCGCTCACGCTGGTGCCGATCGCGACGGCCGGGGTGAGCGCCCGCGGCTCGTTCGCGGACATCCCCGCCTATTGGCGCGAGGCCGCGGATTGGCTGAACCGCAACGCGGGCGACGGCATGGTGCTCGCCATGCCCGGCTCGGCGCGCGGCGAGTATCTGTGGGGCCGCCCGCTGGATGAGCCCATGCAGTCGCTGCTGACCGTGCGCTGGGCCACCCACTCCAACGTGCCGTGGGGCTCGCCCGGCCTGGCCCGGCTCCTGCAGGCGGTGGATGAGCGTTTCGCCACCGGTCACGGCTCGCCCGGCCTGGTCGCGGCCCTGCGCCGCGCCGGGGTGAGCCACCTGCTGATCCGCAACGACCTGGCCAGGGAGACGCTCGGCACCGCCTGGCCCGCCCGGGTGCACCAGACCCTGCAGGATTCGGGGCTGACCAGGACCGCCGAGTTCGGGCCGCTGGTCGGCCTGACCGCGAGCGGCACCGCCTCGGGCTGGCTCGACCAGCCCTACCCGGCGCTGGAGGTCTACGCGATCCCCGGAGCGGCCCCGCTCGCCTCGACGGTGCCCCGCGCGGGCACGCTGCACGTGGAGGGCGCCCCCGAGGCCGTGCTCGACCTGGCCGAGGAGGGCCTGCTCACCGGCGACCGCCCGGTGCTCGTCGGCGACGAGCCGGGCGCGAAGGCGATCCCCGCCCGCGACACGATCCTCACCGACACGCTGCGCAAACGCGACATCGTGTTCGGCGACGTACGGCGCATCGCGTCGGCGACGCTGCCGGAGGACCAGGCGCCGGTCACCACCGATCTCACCGACCCGGCCTGGTCGGCGGCCACCTCCACCGCCCGCTATCTCGACGTGAAGGACGTCACCGCCTCGTCGGCGGACTCCGCCGTCACGGCCGCGTCGGGCCAGCGCGACCCGGGGCGGCAGCCGTACGCCGCGCTCGACGAGGACCCGCGCACCGGGTGGCGATCGGACGGCTGGCACGGCGCGGTCGGGGAGTGGCTGCAGGTCCGCTTCACCGGCCGGGTGAACCTGACCGAGATCTCGGTGGCCTTCGAGCAGGGGGCGGTCGGGCCGCCGGTCGCCGAGGTCGCGCTGGAGACCGAGCGCGGCGTCCGCCGGGTGGCGGTGGCGCCGACCGACGCACTCCAGCCGTTGCGTCCGGTCCCCGGGAAGAGCTCGTGGCTGCGGATCAGGGTGACCCGGCTCGCGTACCAGCCGAAGTCGGCGCTCGGCAGCCGGGTCGGCATCACCGACCTGCGCATCCCGGGCGTGCGGGCGGTGCGGACGATCGCGGTGCCGGACACCGGCACGGGAGACCCGGGGACCGTGCTGCTCACCAAGCGGGGGGACGCCGACGCGTGCATGCGGGGGTCGGTCACCTGGACGTGCTCGCCCCGGCTGCAGATCATCGGCGAGGACGGCTACGGCTTCGACCGGCTCATCCCGGTGGCGCGGGACGGCGTGCGCACGGTGCGCGGGCAGGCCGTGCTCACCGATCCGAAGGCGGCGGACCTGGTCACCACGCTGCCGAACCGGTACCCGCACGTCACCGCGTCCTCGACGGCGACCGAGCACGGCGCCGTGCTGGGCCGCCAGGCGATGGACGGCGATTTGTCGACGCTGTGGTACGCCCAGCCGTTCGACCGGCATCCGACGCTGTCGATCGACCTCGGCAAGACCCGGACGTTCTCCCGCATCCGGGTGCTGTTCCCCGACTCGGCGCAGGGCATCCCGCCGGTCAAGCTCACGCTGCGCGCCGGGGAGCGGGCGGTGCAGGGCTGGGTGGACCGCGACGGCGTGTTCACCTTCCCCGCGCTGAAGACGCGGAAGTTCACCATCGAGTTCACCGCGCCCGCCTCCCGCCCGATCGAGGTGGCCGAGATCGCCATCCCCGGCGTGAAACCCCTCGGCGGCCTCGGCGACCTCCCGCTGCGGCTGCCCTGCGGGTACGGCCCGACGCTGCGGGTGGACGGCGACGACGTGCCGACCCGGGTGGTCGGCGGCACGCTCGACGACGTGCTCGACGGCCGGCCGGTGACCTACTCCGGGTGCGCGCCCGTGCACCTGACCGCGGGGCGCAGCCGGGTGAGCGTGGCGCCGAGCGACGCCTTCCGGGTGCGCTCGGTGGTGCTCGACGACGGAACCGGGGCGGACCGGGAGACGGTGACGGCCACCCCCGCCGCGGTCGTCTCCTGGGGGCCGCAGGAGCGCCGCCTCCGGGTCACCGCCGCCGCGCCCTCCTATCTCGTGGTCAACGAGAACTACAACGCGGGCTGGCAGGCGTACCTCGACGGCGAACGGCTCACTCCGGTGCGGCTCGACGGCTGGCGGCAGGCCTGGGAACTGCCGGCCGGCGGTGGTGACGTGGTGATGCGCTACGAGCCCGACCCCGCCTACCGCGCCGCGCTGCTCGCCGGGCTCGGGCTGGCCCTCGTGGTGGTGGCCCTGGCGCTGGTGCCCGGCCGTTCGCGGCGGCCCGCGGCGGGTCCCGGCCGGATCCGCGCGGCATGGGCGTGGCTCGCGGCGCCGGTCGCCGGGCTGTGGGCCGGTGGCGTGGCGGGCGTGGTCGTCGTCACGGCCACGCTGGCGGTGTTCCTGTGGGCGCGCGGGGTCGCCGATGCCCGGCACGCCGATCCCGGCCCCCTCCGGGTCTTCGCCCGCCGCGCCGCCTCCGCCTGGGTGGCGCTCGCCGCGCTCGGCCTCGCCGGGCTCGCCCAGGCGGCGGGGCAGGGTCTCGCCGCCGACCTGCTCTGCCTCGTCGTGCTCGCCCGGCTGCCGGCCGCCGCCTGCGACCGGGCGGGGGATGAGAACGACCGGGGGAGCGGCGGATGACGGGCGGGCTCCTGCGGTCGCCGCGCATGCTCCTCATGGCCGGCATCGCCTTCCTGATCACCACGGGGGCGCTGTTCCACTTCTACGTCTATCCGCGGACCACGCTCCTGCCGCTGGAGCAGACGAGGATCCAGCGGCTGGTCTCGCCCTCGGCGACCTACCTCGACACCGCCGCCTTCCGCCTCCATCGCGGCGTGCCGGTGCAGGACACGGTCGCGATCTACGGGGATCCGCAGGCCGGCGACGACCGTACGGCCGTGTGGGTGGAGTTCTCCTCGCTCGACACGCGCGACGGCGAGCGCGTCGACTACCACGAGCGGCGCACCGCCTTCGACCGCAGGACCGGCCTGGCCGTCCAGTGCTGCGGGGAGTACGTCGACGACGACCCCGGCGCACCGCAGACCGGGCTGGCCTTCCGCCTGCCCGCCGGGGCGCAGCCGCGCTCGTACCCGATGTTCGACCCGGTGCTGCGGCGGGAGGTGTCGCTGCGGTTCGAGCGCGCGGAGACCGTCGAAGGCGTGCCGACCTACCGCTACACCTACTCGGCCGGGCCGGTGAAGACGGCCGACCTGCCCGGCCCGGTGCCCGGCACGCTGGTCGGCATGCCCGGCGAGAAGCGGGTCGCCGTGGCGAGGTACACCGAGGTCACCCGCACGATCTGGGTGGAGCCGGAGAGCGGGCTGACCGTGCGCACGCGGGAGCGGCGGCGCGACACCCTGCGCACGCCCGACCAGGTCGAGCGGCAGGTCGCCTTCGACGCCGACCTGGTGACGAGCCCCGCCGAGGTACGCGCGTTCGCGGACGAGGCGGCCCGGTTCCGCCGGTGGATGCTGCTGGCCCGGCTGTGGATCCCGGCCGGGTGCGTCGTGCTCGCCGCCGTGCTCGGCGTGCTCGCCGTGCTCGGCGTCCCGTACGGCCGGCGGCGCGGGGCGAGGGCCGTGCCCGCGTCAGCGGCGGCGGAGCACCAGCAGCAGGTTCCAGGTCACGATTTCGCGGACGCCGGGTAGATGGATCACCGGGGTCGCCCAGCGCGGGTGATAGCGGGGCCGGGCGTCGACGAGGTCGGCGCCGGGGTGCCGCCGCGCCCAGGCCAGCGCCCGGGACACCGAGACGGGGTACAGGCTCGTGCCGTACACGTTCTTGGGGGAGCGGCCGTGGCGGCGCGTGTAGCGGCGCGCGGCGCGGTGCCCGCCCAGGTAGTGCCACGGCGAGGTCTCGTGGCCGCCCCAGGGCGACAGCCAGTTGGTGAACGACAGGTAGACGATGCCGCCCGGCCGCGTCACCCGCACCATCTCGTCGCCCATCCGCCACGGGTCGGGCACGTGCTCCAGCACGTTGGACGACAGGCACACGTCCACCGAGCCGGTCCGCAACGGCAGGTCGAGTGCGCTGCCGAGCACCGAACCGTCGGGGATGGCGCCGGTGCGCGCGCTCATCTCCCCGGCGTCGCAGTCGACGCACACCGGCCGCGCCCCCACGGCGCGCAGCGCCTCGGTGAAGTAGCCGGGCCCGCCGCCGACGTCTGCGACGAGCGCGCCGTCCAGGTCGGCGTACGTCGCGAGCTGGGAGACGGTGTCGCGGGCGAGCAGGCCGTAGAAGAAGTCGGGATCGGTCTGCTCCTTGCGGAAGGCGCTGAACAGGCGGACCGAACGGGCCAGATCGGCGCGGAACGGCTCGGCGTGCACGACGTCCCTCTCCTGTCGGGTGCGCCGGAGCATAACACCTGTCCCACACCGCTGGGAGAATCGTGATGAGTCAGACCACGCGTACGGAAAGCGGCGCGTCGCCGCGGGCGAGCCTGGGAAACCCCGTCATGATCACGGCGGTGCTGCTGGTCGTGGCGTCGCTGGCGGTCCGGATCCCCATCCTCACGTCATCCTATTTCGTCGAGGACGACTTCCTGTTCGTCGGCGACGCCTACGAGCACTCCCTCACGTTCGACTTTCTCTTCCGCATCCACAAGGGTCACCTGATGCCGGGCGCGCTCGGGCTCACCTGGGTGCTGTCGAGGCTGTCGCCGTACAACTGGGTGCTGGTCTCGGCGGTCACGCTCGCCGTCCAGGCGGCCGTCGCGGTCATGCTGCTGCGGCTGCTCGTGCGGCTGTTCGGCCCGCGTCCCGGCATTCTGCCGCCGCTGACCCTCGCCCTGTTCTCGCCGCTGACGGTCCCGGCGTTCGGCTGGTGGTCGGCCGCCATCAACGCGGTGCCGCTCCAGCTCGCGATGGTGATGGCATTGGCGGCCCAGGTCCGGTACGTCAGGGAGGGCGGGGCGCGGCACGCCCGCGGGGCCTTCTGCTGGGTCCTGGTCGGCATGGCGTTCAGCACGAAAGGGGTCTTCGTCCCGTTCCTGCTGTTCGCGCTCACCACCTCGCACCTGCGGCCGTGGGCGGGCCCGTGGATCGCGCTCATGCTCCGCGAGCTGCGCTCCCACTGGCGGCTGTGGGGCTCGTACGCGCTGCTGATCGGCGGGTACACCGCGCTGTACCTGGCCCGCCGGGACACCGCGCCGGGCGAGGGCGCGGCCGTTCCGGCGCCGGGCGACGCCGCGGACCTGCTGGGCCGCCTGCTCGGCCGGATCTTCCCCGCCGGGGTGGCCGGCGGGCCGCTGTCGTGGGGGCCGGTGCTGCCCAACGGCGGGCTGGCCGACCCCGGCCCGCTTCTGGTGGCCGCCGGATGGGCCGTGCTCGCCGCCCTGGTGATCGCCACCGTGCTGTGGCGGCGGCGGGCCGTACGGGCCTGGGTGATCCTCGCGGGCTATCTGGTCGCCGCGGACGGGGTGCCCACGGCGATCGCGCGGGGCACCGGCCTCGCCCAGGTCGTCGGCTCGGAGACCCGGTATGTCGCGGACGCCGCGATCGTGCTCGCGCTCTGCGTGGGGCTCGCGCTGCTGCCGCTGCGTGACGAGGCCGAGCCGTACCGGCGGCCGGTTCCCGCCGGGAGCGGGGTGCCGGCGGCGGCCGGGCTCCTCGCGGGGGCCTATCTCGCGATGTCGATCATTTCGATTCAGAACTACCGCGACACGCTGTCGGGCGACCGGGTGCGGGCCTACCTCGACACGGTGCGGTCGTCCCTGGCGAAGGCGCCCGACACGGCCGTCATCTACTCCAGCCCGCTCCCGGAGGACATCGTGCTGCCGTGGAACGGCAACCGCAGGCTCAGCCACCACCTGCTGGCCCCGCTCGCCCGGCCCGCGCTGCGCGCCCGCATGCGTGTGCCCGAGCCGTCGGAGCACCCGCTCGTCTTCGACGGCAAAGGCAGGCTCGTGCCGGCCGAGGTCAAGGCGTCGATCGGCGTGCTGCCGCCCGGGGGCCGCTCGTGCTTCCCGCTCCTCGGCGACGCGATCTTCTTCCCCGACGTCGTGTCCTTCGGCGGGCCGGGGCCGGTCGCCGGGCTGGCCTACACCGCCAAGCGCGCCGGCACCGGCAGCTACGAGATGAGCGGGCAGCGGGAGCAGCTGCGCTTCCACGCCACCGGGTCCGGCGGCGCGCTGGTGCGGTTCCCCGTCACCGCCGTCGGCAAGGGGCTGCTGATCCGGCTGGACGACCCGTCGGCGGTCTGCCTGAAGGGCTTCGCCTACGGCGATCCGGTGCCCGGTGCGGCCGCTCCTACGGCCGCGGCGACGCCGTCGCCGTCGGCGTCACCGTCCCCTTCCCCGGCGCCGGCGTCGCCTTC
>JADGHC010000213.1 GCA_019689655.1 Microbispora sp. | reverse complement strand
GGTTCGGGCTGGGCCTCGTCGCCTCTCCGCTGATCACGTTGCTCGACCCGACGGTCATGCCCGGCGCGGTCCAGGTCGTCAACATGACGATGCCGCTGCTCACGCTGGCCCGTGAGTGGCGCAAAGCCGAGTGGCGTGGGGCCGGGTTCGCCCTGCTGGGCAGGCTGCCGGGCAGCGCGATCGGCGCCCTCGTGGTCGTCTACGTGAGCACGGCGGCGCTCGGCGTGCTGGTCGGCGTGATGGTGCTGGTGGCGGTGGTGCTGACGGCCCGCGCCGTGTCGGTGCCGCGCACCGGTGCGACGCTGACGGCCGCGGGGTTCCTCTCGGGGGTCACCGGCACCGCCACCGGGATCGGCGGCCCGCCGATCGCCCTGGTCTACCAGAGCGCCCGCGGCCCGCAGATCCGGGCGACGCTGGCGATGTTCTTCGGCGTGAGCGCCGCCCAGTCGCTCGTGATCCTCGCACTCCTCGGCAGGCTCCCGGGGCGCGCCCTGATCGCGGGGGTGGCGCTGGTGCCCTTCGTCCTGCTCGGCTTCGCGGCCTCGGGGCCGCTGCGCCGCTTCCTCGACCGCGGCCGGATCCGTGCGGCCGTCCTGACCGTGGCCGCCGTCTCCGCCTGCGCGCTGCTCGGGCAGAGCCTCGCCCGCTGACCGCGGCGAGGCGTCCGGGCGGGGCGGCGAAGGGTCCGCCCGTGTTGATCGAACGTTTCTTCATTGTTACCGCGAACAACAAACGTTACCGTCCTGTGTCTTTCACCACGTGAGATTTGGGCTTACGTTGTCTCAAACAACATTCCTGGAGCGGTGAACGCCGTGATCCGGCCCTTGCCGTACCGGGTGGCCCAAGTGCCTTGACCGACAGGTTCGCCCAAACGGCGGGAGAGGCACGGCGGGCCGCACCCCCTCATAGACCCCCAGCCAAAGAAAGGACCCACGCATCATGCGCAAGGGGATCCTCAGCATCGGCGCCGCCGCCGCGGCGCTCACCCTTGGTCTCACCGCCTGCGGGGGCGAGAGCGGTGACACCTCCGCGCAGTCCGGTGGCACCTCCTCGGCCGCCGCGGGCGACGCCAAGCCCGGCAAGATCGGCGTCATCCTGCCCGACAGCAAGTCCTCCGCCCGGTGGGAGAGCGCCGACCGCAAGTACCTCGAGGAGGCCTTCAAGGCGGCGGGCGTTCAGTACGACATCCAGAACGCCCAGGGTGACAAGACCGCGTTCCAGACGATCGCGGACCAGATGATCACCAACGGCGCGACCGTCCTGATGATCGTCAACCTGGACAGCGGCACCGGAAAGGCCGTGCTGGACAAGGCCAAGTCGCAGGGCGTCGCGACGATCGACTACGACCGCCTCACGCTCGGCGGCAGCGCGGCCTACTACGTCTCGTTCGACAACACCAAGGTCGGCCAGCTGCAGGGCGAGGGCCTGGTCAAGTGCCTGACCGACAAGAAGGCCGACAAGCCGATCATCGCCGAGCTGAACGGCTCGCCGACCGACAACAACGCCACGCTGTTCAAGCAGGGCTACGACAGCGTGCTGGAGCCGAAGTACAAGTCCGGCGAGTACAAGAAGGGCCCGGACCAGTCGGTTCCCGACTGGGACAACACCCAGGCCGGCACGATCTTCGAGCAGATGCTGACCCAGGAGCCGAAGATCGCCGGTGTCCTCGCCGCCAACGACGGCCTGGGCAACGCCGTGATCTCGGTGCTGAAGAAGCAGAAGCTGAACGGCAAGATCCCGGTCACCGGCCAGGACGCCACCGTGCAGGGCCTGCAGAACATCCTCGCCGGCGACCAGTGCATGACCGTCTACAAGGCGATCAAGAAGGAGGCCGACGCCGCCTCGCAGCTCGCCATCGCCCTGGCCAAGGGTGAGAAGCCTCAGGTCAGCGGCTCCGTCCACGACCCCGAGGGCAACCGCGACGTGCCGTCGGTGCTGCTCGAGCCGCAGGCCATCTACTTCGACAACGTCAAGGACGTCGTCAACGACGGCTTCGTGACCAAGGACGAGCTGTGCACCGGCGAGTTCGCCGACAAGTGCACCGAGGCCGGCATCAGCTAAGCAACATCCACCCACCGGGTGCGTACGGCGACGCGGACTCCCCGAGCGGGTGACGTGCCGAGCCGCGACGAGCACCGTGCGGGGCGCCGACGGGGCGCCCCGCACCGCCCGGAGCGACGAGGGGCGGCCAGCGAAAGCGGCGCCGTACCGGCCCCTTCGATCTACGGAGTAGCCCATCGTGTCCCAGGGACCGATCCTGGAACTGCGCGGCATCAACAAGAGCTTCGGCCCCGTGCAGGTCCTTCACGACGTCGCCTTCTCGGCCTACCCGGGCGAGGTGACAGCACTGGTCGGCGACAACGGCGCCGGCAAGTCGACGCTGGTCAAGTGCATCGGCGGCATCTACCCGATCGACTCGGGCGAGTACTACTTCGAGGGCGAGCGGGTCCAGGTGAACGGGCCCAGGGACGCCGCGGCGCTCGGCGTCGAGATCGTCTACCAGGACCTCGCCCTCTGCGACAACCTCGACATCGTGCAGAACATGTTCCTCGGCCGGGAGCGCCGCAGCGGGCTCGTCCTGGACGAGGACACGATGGAGGAGATGGCGGCCAAGACCCTGGCCGGCCTGTCGGTCCGCACCGTCAAGTCGCTCCGCCAGCAGGTCTCCAGCCTGTCCGGCGGCCAGCGGCAGACCGTGGCGATCGCCAAGGCCGTGCTGTGGAACAGCAAGGTCGTCATCCTCGACGAGCCGACCGCCGCCCTCGGCGTCGCGCAGACCGCCCAGGTTCTCGAACTGGTCCGCCGCCTGGCCGACAAGGGCCTGGCGGTCGTGCTCATCTCGCACAACATGAACGACGTCTTCGCCGTGGCCGACCGGATCGCGGCGCTCTATCTGGGCCGGATGGCGGCCCAGGTCAAGGCCTCCGAGGTGACCCACTCGCAGGTCGTGGAACTCATCACCGCCGGGCGCAGCGGGGAGCTCGGGCTCAAGAACGGCAACGGAGCGGCATCATGACGACCGAAACGCTCCCCAAGCAGGACAAGGCCGACTCCGCGATCGGCGTGCACGTCAAGGGCTACTTCGAGCGCGTCAAGGGTGGCGAGCTGGGGGCGCTGCCCGCGGTCTTCGGCCTCGTCATCCTCTGCGTGGTCTTCTCCATCCTGCGCCCGGCGTTCCTGTCGGCGGTCAACTTCGCCAACCTGTTCACCCAGGGCGCGGCGGTCACCGTCATCGCCATGGGCCTGATCTTCGTGCTCCTCCTCGGCGAGATCGACCTGTCCGCCGGTTTCGCGAGCGGCGTCTGCGCGGCCGTGCTCGCCGTGCTGCTGACCCTGCAGGGCTGGCCCTGGTATCTCGCGGTCCTCGCCGCGATGGTGACCGGCGCGGTCATCGGCTTCGTCCTCGGGTCCCTGGTGGCCAAGCTCGGCATCCCGTCCTTCGTGGTCACGCTGGCCGCGTTCCTGGCCTTCCAGGGCGTCGTGCTGCTGCTGGTCAAGGACGGCACCAACATCTCGATCCGCGACGAGACGATCCTCGCGATCGCCAACAAGAACATCCCGCCGGTGATCGGCTGGGTGGGGCTGATCGTGGGCGTCGTCGTCTACGCCGCCCTCCAGCTCCTGCAGGCGCGCCGCCGTACGGCCCGCGGCCTGGTCGCCACCCCCATGGCCGTCATCGCCGCCCGGGTCGTGACGCTCGCCGTGGTCGCCGGGGCCGCGGTGTACGTGCTCAACCTGGAGCGCAGCCGCAACGCGGCGATCGTGTCGCTCAAGGGTGTGCCGATCGTCGTCCCGCTGATCGTGATCCTGCTGGTCGTCTGGACCTTCGTGCTGCGGCGCACGGCGTACGGCCGGCACATCTACGCGGTCGGCGGCAACGCCGAGGCCGCCCGCCGGGCCGGTATCAACGTGGACCGCATCCGCATCTCCGCGTTCGTCATCTGCTCCTTCATGGCGTCGATCGGCGGCATCATCGCGGCGTCGCGGGCCAACTCGGTCGACCCCAACACCGGCGGCAGCAACGTGCTGCTGTTCGCCGTCGGCGCGGCCGTCATCGGCGGCACCAGCCTCTTCGGCGGCAAGGGACGGGCGCTCGACGCGGTGCTCGGCGGCGCGGTGGTCGCGGTCATCGAGAACGGCATGGGCCTCATGGGCTACAGCGCCGGCGTCAAGTACGTCGTGACCGGCCTGGTGCTCCTGCTCGCCGCGGGCGTGGACGCGCTGTCGAGGAAGCGCGCGGCGGCCACCGGCAGAAGATGAGGCCTATGGGCACCGATAAAGTGATCTCCGGCCCCTGAGCCGCTTCAGCCACCCCGACTCCCACGGAATCCGAGGCTTTCCCAATGATGCGCGCCGGTCCCTCACAAGAGGAGATCCGCAAGCACAACCTCGGGACGCTGCTGCGGCACGTCCACCTCGGAGGGCCGACCTCGCGGGCCGAGCTGACCGCGCTGATGGGGCTGAACCGCAGCACCATCATGGCGCTCACGGCGGACTTGACGGCGGCCGGCCTCGTCAGGGAGGAGCTGCCGAAGGACACCGGCCGGGCGGGACGGCCGTCGCTGGTCGTCCGCCCGGAGACGACCCGCGTCTACGTGCTCGCCTTCGAGGTGGGGGGCGACCGGCTGGCCGCCGCGCGCATCGGCCTCGGCGGCGTGGTCCTCGACCGCCGCGAGGCCGTACGCGCGCGCGGGCCGTTCGACATGGCGCAGGTCGTGGGGACGCTGGCGAACTTCGCCCGGCAGATGCGCCGCAAGACCCGCGAGGACACGATCTGCGTCGGCGCCGCGGCGGCGGTCTCCGGGGTGGTCCGCGCCTCCGACGGCGTGGTCAGGATCGGGCCCAACATCGGCGCGTTCGAGGTGCCGCTCGGCGAGGAGCTGACCAAACGGCTGGCTCTCGGGCTGCCCGTGGCGGTGGGCAACGAGGCCAACCTCGGTGCGCTCGCCGAGCACACCCGCGGGAGCGGCGTCGGCTGCCGCGACATGATCTACCTGCACGGCGACGTGGGCATCGGCGGCGGCATCATCGTCAACGGGCAGCTCCTCGGGGGCTACGGCGGGTACGGCGGCGAGGTGGGCCACATGGTGGTCAACCCCGACGGCCGCCCGTGCGCCTGCGGATCCCGTGGCTGCCTGGAGGCCGAGGTGGGGGAGCCCGCCCTCATGGAGCACGCCGGACGGTACGGCGAGATGATCGGCAGGGACGCGGTCCGCGCCGTCGTCGACGCCGCGGACCGGGGCGACGTGCGGGCGCAGAAGGCCCTCGCCCACGTGGGCAACTGGCTCGGCCTGGGCGTGGCCAGCCTGGTGAACATCTTCAATCCCGAGATGGTCGTCTTCGGCGGCATCCTCCGGGAGATCTACCTGGGATCGGCCGCCCAGGTGCGCAGCCGGATCGCCACCGGAACCCTGCGCGTGACGAGAGAGCAGGTGCGGCTGCGCACCTCGGCCCTGGGCGACGACGCGACGCTGATGGGCGCCGCCGAGCTGGCCTTCGCCCAGGTGCTCGCCGATCCCCTCGAAGCGCTGTCCCGGGTCGCCACCTGAGCCGGCGCCGGGGCCGCCCGGAGGGCCCGCGGGCCGTGCCGCGCGTTCCCGCCGTACATGGGGGCACGGGTCCCGCCACCGCCGTGGCCGGGCGGCCACCGCGGGGAGGCTTATGCGAATCATGAGTGGGCATCCCATGCGGACAGGCGGATTGTCGGGAATCTGCCCGGACGGAGCCGGCCCGGGCAGCGGGACGACCGAGAAGGTGCGGTAATGCGGATCACCCTCGCGTGGATCATGAGGGTAGAACAGGAGGCGATGACGGGTAAAGCGGATTCGATGACGTTCTTGGAAAGGTCTCGTGGAGGTTCGGTGCAGCCCTTGATCCCGCCAGACTTTCCTCGAACTAGACTCAATCCGTTCGATGGCGAGCGGGAAGGATGAACTGTGGGGATTCTGGAGACGATTAAGGACCCGCTCGACGTGAAGCGCCTCGAGGCCGGGGAGCTGCCGGCGCTGGCGGCGGAGATCCGCGAACTCCTGGTCTCCTCCGTCGCGAAGACGGGCGGCCATCTCGGGCCCAACCTGGGCGTCGTCGAGCTGACCATCGCCCTCCACAGGGTCTTCGACTCACCCCGCGACCCGATCCTGTTCGACACCGGCCATCAGGCGTACGTGCACAAGATGCTGACCGGGCGGGCCGGGCGGTTCGACACGCTGCGCCAGGAGGGCGGGCTGTCGGGGTACCCCAGCCGGGCCGAGTCCGAGCACGACTTCATCGAGAACTCACACGCCTCCACCGCCCTGTCGTACGCCGACGGGCTGGCCAAGGCGATCAAGCTGCGCGGGGAGACCGGCCGCACGGTGGTGGCGGTGATCGGCGACGGTGCGCTGACCGGCGGCATGGCGTGGGAGGCGCTGAACAACATCGCCGAGCGCAAGGACCTGCCGCTCATCATCGTGGTCAACGACAACGGCCGCTCGTACTCGCCGACGATCGGCGGTCTCGCCTCCCACCTGTCGTCGCTGCGGATGACCCAGGGTTACGAGCATGTGCTCGAACTGGTGAAGAACAACCTCAGCAAGGTGCCGCTGGTCGGCACACCGCTCTACGACACGCTGCACGGCATCAAGAAGGGCCTGAAGGACATCCTGACCCCGCAGGTCATGTTCGAGGACCTCGGGCTGAAGTACGTCGGGCCGATCGACGGCCACGACGAGGGGGCGGTGGAGGCCGCCCTGCGCCGCGCCAGGGGCTTCCGCGGGCCCGTCATCGTGCACGTGCTCACCCGCAAGGGCTACGGCTACGCGCACGCGGAGAACCACGACGAGGACTGTTTCCACGGCCCCGGCCCGTTCGACCCGCTGACTGGGGAGGAACGGCCCAAGCCGCACAGCTGGACCAACGTGTTCAGCGAGGAGATCGTGAAGATCGGCCGCGAGCGGGACGACGTGGTCGCGATCACCGCGGCGATGCTCCACCCGGTCGGCCTCGCCGGGTTCGCGCAGGCCTACCCCGACCGGATCTACGACGTGGGCATCGCCGAGCAGCACGCCCTGACCAGCGCCGCGGGGCTCGCGCTCGGCGGCCTCCACCCGGTCGTGGCGCTCTACGCCACCTTCCTCAACCGGGCCTTCGACCAGCTTCTGATGGACGTGGCGCTGCACCGCCTGCCGGTCACCGTCGTGCTCGACCGCTCGGGCGTGACGGGGGACGACGGCCCCAGCCACAACGGCATGTGGGACCTGTCGATCCTGCAGGTGATCCCCGGGCTGTCGATCGCCGTCCCGCGCGACGGCACGCGGCTGCGTGAGCTGCTGGCCGAGGCGGTCCGGATCGACGACGGCCCGACGGTGGTCCGCTACCCCAAGGGCGCGCTGCCCAAGGACGTGGAGGCGGTCGGCAAGCTCGGCGAGATGGACGTGCTGCGCGCCGGCGACGCCGACGTGCTGCTGGTCGCGGTCGGCCCGATGGCCGAGGTCTGCCTGGAGGCCGCGGACCTGCTCGACGCGCAGGGCATCTCGGCCACCGTGGTCGACCCGCGCTGGGTCAAGCCGCTGGACCAGGCCCTGGTGCCGGCCGCCGCGGCGCACAAGCTCGTCGTGGTGGTGGAGGACAACGGCCGGGTCGGCGGCGTGGGCGACGCCGTGGCGCGCCTGCTGCGCGACGCCGACGTGGACGTGCCGGTGCGGACCTTCGGCATCCCGCAGCGCTTCCTGGACCACGCGAAGCGCGCCAAGATCCTCTCCGATGTGGGCCTGACCGGGCAGGGCCTCGCCCGGCAGATCACCGAGGCCGTGGCGCGCCGGTCGCAGGTGATGGAGAATCATCCGCCGCGGCTGGTGCAGCCAACCGACTGACAACCAGGAGTAAAGTCCGGAGTAAGCGGGAAGTCTGCAGGTCATCGACCTGATGAGGAGCCTGCGGATGAACCTTTTCCGGACGAAGCCGGTGGAACAGTCCATCGAGGACGCCGAAGGTGGGGAGCATCGGCTCAGGCGCGGCCTGGGCGCTCTCGATCTCACCGTCTTCGGCGTCGGCGTCATCGTGGGCACCGGGATCTTCGTGCTGACCGGGGTGGCGGCGCGCAACACGGCCGGCCCGGCCGTCGCGATCTCCTTCGTGGTCGCGGGGGTGGTGTGCGCGCTCGCCGCCTTGTGCTACGCCGAGTTCGCCGCCACGGTTCCCGTCGCCGGATCGGCCTACACCTACGCGTACGCCACGATCGGCGAGTTCCCCGCCTGGATCATCGGCTGGGATCTGATGCTGGAGCTGGCCCTGGGCGCGGCGGTGGTCGCCTCCGGATGGTCGGGCTACTTCGCCTCGCTGCTGAAGAACTTCGGGATCTACCTGCCGGCGTCCATCGCGGGCGACGACGCCGTCTTCAACGTCCCCGCCGCACTGATCGTGATCTTGCTCACCGGCGTGCTGGTGGCCGGGATCAAGATGTCGGCCCGGTTCAACGGTGTCATGGTGGCGGTCAAGATGGCCGTGGTGCTGCTGGTGATCATCGCGGGGCTGTTCTTCGTCAAGGGGGACAACTACCGGCCGTTCATCCCGCCGTCGCAGATCATGCCCGCGAGCGAGGGGATGAAGGCGCCGCTCATCCAGGTGCTGTTCGGCGTGCAGCCGGTGGCGTACGGCGTCTTCGGCGTCTTCACCGCGGCCGCCCTGGTGTTCTTCGCCTACATCGGCTTCGACGTCGTGGCGACCGCGGCGGAGGAGACCCGCCGCCCGCAGCGCGACCTGCCCATCGGGATCATCGCCTCGCTGGCCATCTGCACGATCCTCTACGTGGCGGTCTCGCTCGTGGTCGTCGGCATGCAGCACTACTCGGAGCTCAGCGCCTCGGCGCCGCTCGCCGACGCGTTCCGGGCGGTGGGCGAGCCGTGGATGGCCACGATGATCAGCGTCGGCGCCATCGCCGGGCTCACCACGGTCGTGATGATCCTCATGCTCGGGCAGAGCCGGGTGCTGTTCGCGATGTGCCGGGACAGCCTGCTGCCCCGTTCTCTCGCCAAGGTCCACCCGGCGTTCCGCACGCCGTACCGGATCACGATCGTCATCGGTGCGGCCACCGCGCTGCTCGCGGCGCTGATCCCGCTGAGCGCCATCGCCGAGCTGGTGAACATCGGCACGCTGTTCGCGTTCGTGATCGTCGCGGTGGCGGTGGTGATTCTGCGCAGGACCCGCCCCGACCTGCCCCGCTCCTTCCGTACGCCGCTGGTGCCGCTGGTGCCGATCCTGTCGGTGCTGGCCTCGGCCTACCTGATGTTCAACCTGCCCGTGGAGACCTGGATCAGGTTCTTCGCGTGGATGGCCGTGGGCTCGGTCGTCTACTTCCTGTACGGCCACCGCCGCAGCAGGGTGGCGGCTACAGACCTCGGGGAACCAGTCCTCGAACGGTGAGCGTGGCGCCGACGACGGCCAGCAGCACGCCGCTCGCCCCCAGCAGCAGTCGGTAGCCGCGGGGGGTCAGCCGGTGCCGGCCGGCCCCCACGGCTCCGGCCAGCGCCACCTTCGATCCCACCAGGACCAGGTAGAACCCGCCGACGAAGGCCAGCGCGTGCGCCGGGGTCCGATCCCACGCCGAGACGAAGATCGGCGAGCCGACCGCGATCCAAAACAGCCAGGGGTGCGGGTTGAGCAGGTTCACCACCACCCCGCGCAGGACCTCACGGGCCGAGGAGGGCGCCTCCTCGCCCGGCCGGGCATCCGCTACGAGTTCGACGGGGTCACTCCGGGGCCGCACGGCTGGGACGTGTGGCAGAAGAACCTCATCGACCTGGCACCGCGCCTGTTCAAGCGC
>JADGHC010000212.1 GCA_019689655.1 Microbispora sp. | reverse complement strand
CGGTCCGGCGGAAACCGGTCCGGCGGAAACCGGTCCGGCGGAAACCGGTCCGGCCGAGGCCGGCCCGGCCGGGGACGCTTCCGCCGTGGTGCGCTTCCTCACCGACCTGCGGGATGAGCTGGCGGCGGCGCCCGCGTTCGCGGCCCTGCGGCACGTCTGGCTCGACCGGCTCGGGCGGACGCTGCGCGGGATGGCCCAAGAGTGGCGCTGGAAAGAGGAGGGGGCGCCCGTCTCGCTGGACGAGTACCTCGACGGCGCGGACGGCTGCGGGTCTTCCTTCGTCAACGTGAGCCACTGGATCGCCACGGGCGACTCGTGGACGCTCGGCCACCTCGACGAGCTCATGACGGTCAGCGACGAGGTGCAGCGCTACCTGCGCCTGCTCAACGACCTGGCGACCCTGGAGCGCGAGCGCGCTCAGGGCGACGCCAACGCGCTGGCGTTCGGCGCCGGCGCGGCGGAGGTGACCGCCCGCATGAACGAGATCCGCGGGCGTTGCCTGACTCTTCTCGGGCCGGTACGCGCGCACAGCCCGCGCGCCGCGGCCTACCTCGAACGACAGATCGGTTTCAACACGGGCTTTTACGGCCTCGTGGACTACTGGGGCGAGCTTGAACGTGCGTGATCTTCCGCTGGACGAGCCGGTGGACGTGGAGTCGGCCTCCGACGAGCTGATGCGGGACCTGATGTCCCGGCCTTGGGGCCATGTGTCGCCGTCCATCTACGAGACCGGGCGGCTCGTCACCCTGGCCCCGTGGCTCGTGGGCCACGACGACCGCGTGGCCTACCTCGTGGCCACGCAGCGGCCCGACGGGTCATGGGGGGTGCCCGACGGCTACGGGCTGGTCCCCACCCTGAGCGCCACCGAGGCGCTGCTGTCGGTCCTCGCCAGGGGCGACCACGCCGCGGACCGGGACGTCCTGGTGGACGCGGTCCGGCGCGGGCTGCGCGTGCTGTCGGGCTGGCTGGCGGAGACGGACGTCTCCACGCTGCCCGACACCCCGGCGATCGAGATCATCGTTCCCGCCCTCGTGTCGCTCATCAACGCGCACCTCGACGGCATGAGCGACTGGGAGATCGACCGTCTGCCGATCCCCGCGGGGATGAGTGAGGCGCCGCTCACCCTGATCCGGCAGCGCCTGGAGTCCGGCGCCGCACTGCCGGAAAAGCTGCTGCACGCGCTGGAGGTGGCAGGCGGGGCCGCGGCCAGCGCCCCGGCCGTCAACCCGACCTCGATCGGGACGGTCGGCGCGTCGCCGGCGGCGACCGCGGCCTGGCTGGGCGGTTCCGCGCTGGCCGACCCCGGCCACCACGCCCGGCGCTACCTGGAGGCGGTGGCGCTGCGGCACGGCGGCCCGGTGCCGGTGGGGTTCCCGATCACGGTGTTCGAGCGCGGCTGGGTGCTGAGCTGGCTGGCCCGGGCGGGCATCCGCTTCGACGTGCCGCCGGAGATGCTGGCCGACCTCCGCGCGGCGATCGGTCCCGAGGGCACGCCCGCCGGCGCGGGCCTGCCGCCGGACGCCGACACCACCTCCGTCGCGTTGTACGCGCTGGCGCTGCTCGGCATGCCGTACGAGCCGGACAGCCTGTGGGCCTTCGAGACGCCGACGCACTTTTGCACCTGGCAGGGCGAGGAGGGCTCCTCGGTCAGCGTGAACGCGCACGTCCTGGACGCCTTCGGCCAGTACGCCGCGGCCCGGCCGGAGCAGGCCCCGCGGTACGCCGCGGTGCGGGCCAAGATCGCCGCCTGGTTGCGGGAGCGGCAGCGGGCGGACGGAAGCTGGGACGACCGCTGGCACGCCTCGCCCTACTACGCGACGGTCTCCTGCACGCTCGCGCTGCACGAGTTCGGCGGGCCGGAGTCGGCGGTCGCGGTGCGGAAGGCCGTGCGGTGGGCGCTGGAGACCCAGCGCGAGGACGGCTCCTGGGGCCGGTGGGGCGGCACGGCGGAGGAGACGGCCTACGCCATGCAGCTCCTCCTCATGACCGGTCCCCTGGACGATGACGAAGCCCGCGCGGAGGCGGCGCGGCGCGGGTACCACTACCTGCTGCGATCCGCCGTTCCGGCGGACGGGCCGGCGCTCTGGCACGACAAAGACCTCTACCTGCCCCTGGCGATCGTCCGGGCGGCCGTGCTCGCCGCCCTGCACCTTGCACAGACCAGTGGACTTGTTGTCCAACAAGCCGGTCAACTATGATCGCTTGGGCCAATCTGAATGCCGCTATTTCGGGCACGTCCTTGCCGAATCCCGCGGGGTTGAGCGTTTTTCGAGCCCTTTGCTAGGGTGGCGCGAGGCGCGGCCCGGTTTCGGCTGGGTGGTCTGTGCTGCCCTAAACGGCGGACATTTTGTTTATGGCTGATAAACGCGCTGTTAGGGCGTTCTGACTTCGCTGGGTGGTATGTCTATGCGCTTCCGGAATTCGCGTGTGCGAACCAAGGTCGCGGCCCTGCTGGTGTCACTGACCGCCCTGTGGGCCTTCGCGGCGTGGGTCACCGTCCGGGAGGGCGTCAACCTCCTCTGGGCCACCACAATCGACAGCGGGGTCGCGCAGCCGAGCGAGCCGCTGCTGCTGGAACTGCAGCGTGAGCGACGGCTGTCCGTGGTCCGCGTCGCCGATCCCAGCCGCGTGCTGCGCAAGGACCTGCAGGACCAGCGCGCCCGTACGGACGCCGCGGTGAAGGTCTTCCGGGATTCGGCCACCAGCGACAAGGTCCGCTTCGCGGCCGACGACTTGCTGCTGGCGCGTCTGAACGACACGCTCCGGGAGCTCGACGGCCTGCGGGAAACCAGGGCGGACGTCGACGCCGGGCGCATCGACCGCATCCGCGCGGAGGACGCCTACAGCAGCATCATCGACTCGTTCGAGACGATGTACGGCGCGGTCGCCACACTCGACGACGCCAGCCTCGCCAAGGACGCCCGCACGCTGGTGGCCCTGAGCCGGGCCCGCGAACTTCTCGCCCGTGAGGACGCGATCGTCGCCGGTGCCTACGCCGACGGCCGGTTCACCGAGCAGGACCACGAGCAGTTCACCCAGATGGTGGGAATCGCCCGGTATGAGCTCGACCGGGCCGCCGTCGACCTGCCTCCGGCGGACCGGGCGGCGCTGGACAAGTGGAGGAAGTCGCAGGCGGTCGTCGCTCTGCGCAGCTTCGAAGACCAGTTGTCCATCAGCAGGCAGGTCGGCCGTCCCCCGGTGGTGACCGAGACGCAGTGGCGGGGCGCCACGGACGTGGCGCTGGCCCAGCTCCAGAAGGTGGTCATCGACGCCGGTGACGCCCTGGTCGATCGGGCCGTCCCGGTCGCCGTCGCGGTCTTCACCCGACTCCTGCTGGCCGGTGTGCTCGGCCTCGTCGCGGTCATCGCGTCGATCGTCTTGTCGATCACCACGGCCCGCGCGCTGGTGCGCCAGCTCGAGAGGCTGCGTGAGGCCGCGCTCGAACTGGCCAACGAGCGGCTGCCCGGCGTGGTCGACCGCCTCGCCAAGGGCGAGAAGGTGGACGTCAAGGTGGAGGCGCCGCCGCTCGACTTCGGCCCCGACATCATCGGCCAGGTCGGTGCGGCGTTCAACACCGTGCAGGAGACCGCCATCCGCACCGCCGTCGAGGAGGCCCAGCTCCGGCAGAGCATCCGCGACGTCCTGCTCAGCCTCGCCCGCCGTACGCAGTCGCTGGTGCACCGCCAGCTCACGCTGCTCGACGTGATGGAGCGGCGCGAGTCGGACCCGGCGGAGCTGAAGGACCTGTTCCGCATCGACCACCTCGCCACCCGGATGCGGCGCAACGCGGAGAACCTCATCGTCTTGGCGGGTGCGTCCCCCGCCCGCGCCTGGCGCCGCTCGGTGCCGATGGTCGACGTCGTACGCGGCGCGCTCGCCGAGGTGGAGGACTACACCCGGGTCACCGTGCTGCCGATGGGGGAGACCGCGCTCACCGGACGCGCGGTCGGCGACGTCATCCACCTGCTCGCCGAGCTGATCGAGAACGCCGTGTCGTTCTCGCCGCCGTACACGATGGTGCAGGTGGGCGGCCAGTCGGTGGCCAGCGGGTACGCGATCGAGATCGAAGACCGCGGCCTCGGGATGAGCGCCGAGGACCTGGAGGCGGCCAACCAGCGGATCGCCGACCCGCCCGAGTTCAACCTGTCGAGCACCGCCCGGCTCGGTCTGTACGTCGTCAGCCGCCTGGCCGAGCGGCACGGGATCAAGGTCTCGCTCAAGGCGTCGCCGTACGGGGGCACGACCGCGGTCGTGCTGCTGCCCCGCGACCTCGTCATCGAGGACGGGGACGACCTGCCCGAGGAGGAGACCGGCCCCGCCCTCGACCAGCGGGAACCCGGCGCCCGGAAGATCGCGCTGGTGGGTGCCCCGGAGGCGGTTCCCGAATCACTTCAGGAGGTGGTGCCCGTGCCGAGGGCTCCCGAGCCACCCAGGCCGGCGCCGAGCAAACCGCTTTCCCGTGGCTCCGATCCGGATCGGCCCGCGCCCTCGGCCGGCTTCACGCCGTCCGGGCTGCCGTTCCGGGTGCCGCAGGCCAGCCTCGCTCCCGAGCTCGCCGAAGAGCCGAGGTTCGCGGATGAGGCGGACGACGAAGGGGAGCGGTCGCCGGAGGACATTCGTAGGATCATGGGCTCGTTCCAGTCGGGGACGAGGCGCGGCAGATCCGAGGCCGCGAAGCTGCTCGGTGAAGAGGAGGACAACCTGTGACACAGAAGACCGGGGCCTCCGCGGACCTCGCGTGGCTGCTCGACGACCTCGTCGCGCGTGTCCGCGAGGTCGAGCACGGCATCGTGTTGTCCACCGACGGCCTGCTGCTGGCCGGCTCGAAGGGGCTTCGCAGGGAGGACGCCGAGCACCTGTCGGCGGTCGCCTCCGGCCTGCAGAGCCTGGCGCGCGGTGTCGGTGAGCGCTTTCAGGGCGGGGCCGTACGGCAGACCATCGTGGAGATGAAGTCGGCCTACCTGATCGTCACGGTGGCGGGCCAGGGCGCCTGCCTGGCCGTGCTCTGCACGGGAGACGCCGACGTCGGCCTGGTGGCGTACGAGATGGCCATGCTCGTCGCCCGCGTCGGGCAGTACCTCACCTCGCCCGCGAGGAACACGGGGAGCGAGGTCCACCTGTGAACTCCGAGTGGAGCCCAGATGAGGAGCGCTTACTCGACGCGCCGACCATCCGGCCGTACGTCATCGCGCGCGGCCGTACGGAGGCGCAGGACCGCTTCGACCTCATCTCTCTCGCGGTGACGATCCGCCCCACGACGGGGACGGAGATCGGGCTGGATCCCGAGCATCAGGCGATCGTACGGCTGTGCCGCAGGCCGATGTCGGTCGCGGAGATCGCGGCCCACCTGGACCTGCCGGCCGGGATCGTCCGGGTCCTGCTCGGCGACCTGTTCGACCGGGGCTTCGTCGCCGTGCAGCAGCCTCAACCGGAGATGGACGTGCTCGACGAGCGGATGTACAAGGCGGTGCTCGATGGCCTCCGGGCGCTCTGACGCCCCGAAGATGCCCAAGGCGATCAAGTTGCTGATCGCCGGCGGGTTCGGGGTGGGCAAGACCACGATGGTCGGTGCGGTGTCGGAGATCCGGCCGCTTCGTACGGAGGAGACGCTGACCAACCTCAGCGTCGGCGTGGACGACCTGTCGGGGGTCGAGGCGAAGTCGACCACCACGGTCGCCATGGACTTCGGCCGGATCAGCATCGGGGACGAGTTCGTCCTCTACCTTTTCGGCACCCCCGGCCAGGAGCGGTTCTGGTTCGTCTGGGACGAGCTCGCCCGGGGCGCGCTCGGCGCGGTCGTGCTGGCCGACACCCGCAGGCTCGCCGACTGCTTCCCCTCCGTCGACTACTTCGAGCGGCGCGGCACGCCGTTCGTGGTCGCGGTCAACTGCTTCGAAGGCGCCCCGGTGTTCGATCTGGCCGAGGTCAAGCTCGCGCTCAACCTCAGCCAGGATGTCCCGATCATGCTGTGCGACGCGCGCAAGCGGGAGTCGGGCAAGGAAGTCCTGATCGAGCTCGTCAAGCACGCGTACGGCAAGCGCCCGGCCGCCACCCACTGACGCTTCTCGTTTCCGGCGGGCTGGGCCCCCCGGTTGTTCCGCCGCCCGGAGGTGTCCGGGCGGCTCCGTCCGGGCGTCCCGGTGGGGGACGTCCCGGCCGGGCGGGCGAGCCGCCGAGTGGCTACGGCGGCACAACGCGATTCCCGCGGCCCGGAGATGTCCGGGCCGCTTTCACGTATGACCGGTTTTCGGGCTATTCGATAGCTCTCATGGAGAGTTTTCGGTCAGCCCGATGAAAGTTTCATGGCGGCCCGATTCTCGCCGGGCCGATGGTGTCCGCTCTGCTGCCGCACCCCGCTGCGGCGTGCCGGCGACGGCGCCGCCGGGTCCCCGCACCCGATGCCCGGCCGCACAGGGATAAGCCCCTATCACAGTTTCGGTCAACCGTAAATGGGTCCCATTGCGCGTGTTTTGTCCCTTTTGTGTGCTTTGGGGGGTTCGCGCTTTCGGTTGCCGCCGACCGTGCGTAACAGGTGCACAACGGCCGTTGATCTGAGCCTAACCCCACTGTAACGTCTGCCACATCGCAGAAACTATCGGGATCATACCGAAAGTTTCGGTCCGATAACCCAGAAGGGATACCACCGTGAGGTTTGGTCGGCGAGGTGTGGCGCTCCTTGCGGCGTCGGCACTGGTCCTCGGGGGATGTGGTAGCACCGGGAACGGCTCCGGTGAGAGCAAGAGCTCAGCCGGCGGCAAGGTGACCGTCGAGTTCTGGAACATCTGGACCTCGGAACCGCTGAAGAGCTACGGCGCTCAGGCGATCAAGGATTTCCAGGCCGCGCATCCGAACATCGTCATCAAGAGCGTTCCCTACGAGAACGAGGCGTTCAAGGCGAAGCTGACGACGCTTACCCAGTCCGGCAAGGCCCCGGACATCTTCCAGACTTGGGGCGGCGGCGTGCTCGCCCAGCAGGTTGAGGCGGGTCTGGTCAAGGACCTCACCGACGACGCCGGGTCGTGGCTCGGCACCTTCACGGACGCCGCGCTGTCGGCCTACAAGGTCGATGGCAGGCAGTACGCCATTCCAGAGGACATCGGCATGGTGGGCTTCTGGTACAACAAGGCGCTGTTCAAGAAGGCCGGGATCGCCGAGCCTCCTTCTACCTGGGGCCAGCTCATCGAGGACGTCAAGAAGCTCAAGGCCGCCGGCATCACCCCGATCGCGCTCGGCGGCAAGGACAAGTGGCCGGGCCACTACTACTGGGCGTACCTCGCCATGCGGATCGGTGGTCTCGACGCCCTCAAGCAGGCGGGTGAGACGAAGGACTTCACCGGTCCCGCGTTCGTCGAGGCGGGCAAGAAGCTCAAGGAGCTGGCCGACCTGCAGCCGTTCCAGAAGGGCTACCTCGGCGCGACGTACGGCGACCCGGGCGGCCAGGCCGCGACCATGGGCGACGGCAAGGCCGCGATGGAGCTGATGGGCCAGTGGGCGCCCGCGGTGCAGAAGGACGCGGGCAAGGGCCTCGGCGACGACCTCGGCTTCTTCCCCTTCCCGGCCGTCGAGGGCGGCCAGGGCGCGGTCACCGACGCCTTCGGCGGTGGCGGCGGCTTCGCGATCGGGGCCGACGCCCCGGCTGAGGCGCTGGAGTTCCTGAAGTTCCTCACCGAGAGCAACGAGCACCGCAAGGCGGTCGCGACCGGCGGCGTGCTCCCGGTGCTCAAGGGTGAGGAGGACGCGGTCACGGACCCGAACCTGAGCGTAGTCGCCAAGAACCTCGCCTCGGCGACCGGGTTCCAGCTCTACCTCGACCAGGCGTTCCCGCCGGCCGTCGGCCAGGAGGTCAACGACAGCGTGGCAGAGCTGATCGCCGGGACCAAGACGCCGGAGCAGGTGGCGCAGGCCATCACGGAAACGGCGAAGTCGGAGTAACTGCCGAGTGAAGACGACAAGACCCCGGAGCCGCCGGCTCCGGGGGTTCATCACGATCCTGCTGTTCCTGCTGCCCGCGCTCGTGCTCTTCTTCGGGCTCGTCGTGGCGCCGATCCTGCTCGCCTTCTACGCGAGCGTGTTCAAGTGGAACGGCATGCGCGGGCTGCCGACGGACTTCATCGGCATGGCGAACTTCACCCGCCTGCTGGCCGACGAAGTCTTCCTGGGCGATCTGTGGCACGGTCTGCTGCTGATCATCTTGTCGGTGGTGATCCAGCTTCCGCTGTCGCTGGGCATCGCCGTACTGCTCAACCAGAGGATCCGCGGCCGGGCCTTCTTCCGCCTGCTGTTCTTCGCGCCGTACATGCTGTCCGAGGCGATCACCGCCGTCCTGTTCATGATCATATTCCGGCCGGACGGCGGCCTGGTCAACCAGGTCCTCGCCTGGTTCGGGATCGACGGCGGAGAGTGGTTCGCGGACCCGTCGACGGTCATGCTGTCGCTCTTCATCGTCATGACCTGGAAGTACTTCGGCTTCCACATGATCTTGTATATCGCGGGTCTGCAGGGCATCCCGAGGGAGCTCACCGAGGCCGCCCAGATCGACGGGGCGACGGACTGGAAGGTCTTCCGCCACGTCACGCTGCCGCTGCTCGGCCCGACGATCCGCATCAGCGTGTTCCTGTCGGTCATCGGCGCGATCCAGCTGTTCGACCTGGTGTGGATCATCACCGGCGGTGGCCCGTCGCACTCCTCCGAGACCATGGCCGTCACGATGTTCCAGTTCGGCTTCAAGCGCTTCCAGGTCGGTTACGCGAGCGCGATCAGCGTGGTGATATTCCTCATCAGCCTCGTGTTCGCGCTCTTCTATCAGAGATACGTCATGCGCCGTGACCTCGAAGGAGCCTCCACCGTGCTGGGAGACCAGCGATGAGCACCGATCGCCGCAAGCAGTCCCCGACGTCGGGTGGTCCGCTGCGCAGGCTGTTCCTGTACGCCACCCTCGTGATCACGGCGTTGTTCGTCGCCATTCCGCTGATTTACGGCGTGCTCGGCGGCTTCAAGACCACCCGGCAGCTGTCGAGCAACCCGCTCGGCCTGCCCAGTCCCTGGGTGCCGGAGAACTACACGAGCGTGCTTGGCTCGGGATCGTTCTGGCGCATGATCTGGAACAGCACCTACATCGCGCTGCTGACCACGCTCGTGGTCGTCGCGGTGTCCGCGCTCGCGGCCTTCGTGTTCGCGCGGTTCGCCTTCCGGGGGCGCGAAGTGCTGTTCACGATGTTCGCCGCCGGGCTCATGTTCCCGTTCGCGGTGGCGATCCTGCCGCTGTTCGTGCTGCTGCGGATGTTCGGGCTGCTGGACAACCCGCTCGGCGTGATCCTCCCGCAGGCGGCCTTCGGCATGCCGATGACGATCATCATCCTGCGCGGCTTCTTCCGGGCCATCCCGGGGGAGATCGAGGAGGCGGCGATCCTCGACGGGTGCAGCTCGTTCGGCTTCTTCTGGCGGATCCTGCTGCCGATGGCCCGGCCCGCGCTCGCCACGGTCTCCGTGCTTGCGATCGTCGGCAGCTGGAACCAGTTCATGCTGCCGCTCGTGGTGTTCAACGAGGACAGTCTCTTCACCATCCCGCTGGGTGTCCAGCAGTTCCAGGGACAGTATTCGACGGACGTCGCGCGGGTCCTGGCCTACATCGTGGTCGCGATGCTGCCCGCCCTCGGCTTCTACGCCGTGGCCGAGCGCCAGCTCGTCAGCGGCCTGACCGCGGGGTCCGTCAAGGGCTGACCGCCGTACGGCCGAGCCGGGCAGGCGGACGCACCGCCCCCGGCCGGAGTGGCCGCGCCCCCGTCCCCGGCCAGGGGGACACCGGGGATGGGGGCGGCG
>JADGHC010000211.1 GCA_019689655.1 Microbispora sp. | reverse complement strand
GATCCGTGCCGCCGCTGTTGTACTTCAGCTGACGGGCGACCTTGACCTGCTTGGCCTTGGCTCGGCCGCGCCCCATTGGCTCGACCCCCTCATGCGGGGCCGTGCCCGACCCCTCGTCACTAACGCACCGCGCACCGACGCCACCTTCTTCAGGCGTCAGTCTCTCGTTCGCCTATTACCGTACCTGGTTTGCGCGCCGCTCGGTACGTCGTACGGGCGGCGCGGGTCAGCGCCGGAGCCAAATACCCCTTAGCCGACCGACTTCTGACATTCTTCGCTCTGCCAGCCTATCCGCTGCGACGGCCGGAGGGACGCCTTCTTCCTCGGCCAACCTGAAGATCTTCAGGGTCGTGTCGAAGATCTTCGCCGCCCGCGCGCGGGCCCGGTCCATGTTGAAGCCCTCGATCTCGTCGGCCACCTGGATGACCCCGCCGGCGTTCACGACGTAGTCCGGGGCGTACAGGATGCCCCGCTCGGCGAGCTGCTTCTCGACGCCGGGGTGGGCGAGCTGGTTGTTGGCCCCGCCACAGACGATCTTGGCCTTGATCCGGGGGACGGTCTCGTCGTTCAGCGCGCCGCCGAGGGCGCAGGGCGCGTACACGTCGATGTCGGACGCCGCGAGCGTGGCGGCGTCGGGCACGACCTCCACGGCGGGGTGGCGCTGCCGCACCTGTTCGACGGCCTGCTCGTTCACATCGCAGATCACGACCTCGGCGCCGTCCTCGATCAGGTGCTCGACCAGGCGACGGCCGACCTTGCCGACCCCCTCGACGCCGACCCGCTTGCCGCGCAGGGAGGAGGTGCCGTACACGTGATCGGCGGCGGCCCGCATGCCCTGGAACACGCCGAAGGCGGTGAGGATGGAGGAGTCCCCGGCACCGCCGTGCGCCTCGGTGCGGCCGGTGACGTAGGAGCACTCCCGCGCCACCACATCCATGTCCTCGCTGTAGGTGCCCACGTCGCAGGCGGTGTAGTAGCGCCCGCCGAGCGACTGGACGAACCTGCCGTAGGCCCGCAGCAGGGCCTCGCTCTTGTCGGTCGCGGGGTCGCCGATGATGACCGCCTTGGCCCCGCCGAGGTCGAGACCGGCCATCGCGTTCTTGTACGCCATGGCCCGGGAGAGGTTGAGTACGTCGGCGAGTGCGGCCTGCTCGCTCTCGTAGGGGTAGAACCGGGTGCCGCCGAGCCCCGGTCCGAGGGCGGTGCTGTAGATCGCGATGATGGCGTACAGGCCGCTGCGCTCGTCCGCGCAGAAGACGACCTGCTCGTGCCGGCCCGGCTGGACAGGGTTGGCGCCGCCGGAGCTGGAATCCTTGTGGGACAGCCCGAATACGTCGGTCACGGTGGTGACTCCTGATCGTGCTATGCCGCCTCGTTGCGGCAATCGGCTCTCAGCTTATCGGAGCCCGAGCGAAACGATCATGAAATACCGCAACGGTGCTGCACTTGAACTCGGCGACATGGCACGATTCTGGTGTGCTCCCCTACGCCGCCTATCTCCGTGTGTACGAGCCGCTGACCGCTTTCGCCCCCGAGGATCAGGTCCGGTGGGCCCGGTACGCAGAGTCACGCGACCGGCCGCGCCGGGCGGGGGCGCTCGAGGTCGAACACGGCGAGGCGGTCCGCCGGCTGCTGTCGATCCCGCCGCTGCCGGCGCCGGAGCGGGAGAGCCCCAACGCGTACCTGCGCCGGGTGGAGGAGACGCTGTACGTCTGCCCCTGGCAGAGCAGGCTGCGGTCGTGGCTGGCGTTCGCGTCGTTCCGCGGGAGCGTTCCGGCCAAGCTGGCCGCCCGGTTCGTCCCCCAGGCCATCGCGGAG
Source organism: Microbispora sp. (assembly GCA_019689655.1). Lineage (GTDB taxonomy): Bacteria > Actinomycetota > Actinomycetes > Streptosporangiales > Streptosporangiaceae > Microbispora. The sequence goes on along the minus strand of JADGHC010000211.1, from coordinate 8,001 downwards.
CAGACGGCCGACGACTTCGACCGGTTCAAGCGCCAGGAGCGGTCCCTGCGCACCTACATCCGTACGACCGCCTGGCATGTGCCGATCGCCTGGTTCGTGCCGTTCAACTCGGCCGAGCGCTGGCTCGTGCTGGGCTCGGAGCAGCCGGCCGAGCCGGGTGCGCAGACCACCGCCGCCCCGCCCAGGAACATGCTGTACGTCACCTCGATGGCGCAGGCCCGTCGGCGGGTGGCCCGGGCGCTGGTGGTGATCCGCAGGCACGTGGGGCAGGTGGCGGCCCTCACCGAGGTCGAGGAGGTGGGCCGCTGGCTGGAGGAGTTCCACCCCCACTCCCTGGTGGAGCTCGACTACGGCGGCCTCGTCCATCTGATGGACGACCGGACCCTCCAGGGCGACGAGTCCGTCGCCGAGGTGGCGGCGGCCCTCGCGGGTTTGGACAAAGGTCAAGAAGAACTTGCCTACGCCATGTATCAGCGGGTCATCGTCCGCTGGAGATCGATCCGCGCCCTGGAGTCGGCAAACTGACGGTCATGAACGTGCCCTGACCTGCCGATATTTGGTCATGGCAGCGTCGATCTCAAATCTACGAACTGAGTAGTTTGCCGTTTTCACTGCGATACCACGAAACGTGTCGCTAGAATCACCCAGCGTGACATCATCCCGTAGTCGAGACGTTGCGCCCAGAGGGCTCGCCAATCGCGCTACGTGGTTGTATGGTCACATCGGGTGATGCCGTAAATGGTCCTAGAAACCGCACGTTTTGGATCATTGAAGGACATCCGTGACAGTGCCACGAACGACAGGATCTACGAGGTCGGAATGGTGTCCGGAGTGACGCAGCGTCAACGCCGCGAGGCGCCGCTCCGGACGACGCGACGGGGTGGGGCCTGGCGGGAGGGGCACTTGCGCCAGACAAGTCGCAGGATCGCTGCAGGCGGTCCACACGGAGGAGAGGCCGCACACATGTCAGCTCGTACACCCGAGGCCGAGCCACTGCTCACCCCGGCGGAGGTCGCCACGATGTTCCGCGTCGACCCCAAGACCGTCACCCGGTGGGCGAAGGCGGGCAAGTTGACGTCCATCCGTACCCTCGGCGGTCACCGGCGGTACCGGGAGACCGAGGTCCGGGCGCTGCTGGCGGGGATTCCGCAGCAGCGGTCCGAGTAGGACGTGGCCGTCACGCCACGGGGGGAAGAACGGCGCGCTCGCGTCGGGGATGTGAGCGCGTCCGCCATAGGACACGGCGAGAAGGCCGCCGGATCCGTCCGGTGGCGGGATCTCGACCCTGATGCTGTCCGCGCGTGCCCCGAAGGGGTACCGGTCGAGGACTGACCGGCACCTGCCCGGCGGCGACGACAGCCGCCCTTCGGGGATAGAGGAGTCACGCTCCCATGACCGCTCTCGGGTCACGGGAAGGATATGGGGTCGGCGCCGCCCGCCCGGCGCCTCCCCGCGTGAACGCCCAGGACCCGCTTCGGCTCCTCTCGCGAACGCCAGGGTTCCCCGCTTCCGCCCTCCGGTGCGGAACGCCCGGGTCCCCGCTCCCGTCTCGCCACGTGGAACGCCCGGGATCCCGCCGCGTGGCACGCCCGGGTCCCTCGCTTTCGCCTTGCCGCGGGGAACGCCCGGAATCCCGTGCCCGGCTCCCCGCGTGGGGTGGTCGAGCCCTCAGCCGGCCCTCGCGTCCTTCGCTCCCCCCGGTTTACGGCTCTGCCGTACGTACACGCCGCATCCGCATGCCCAGCGGTCAGAGGGACTTACTAACGGTCCGTGGCGGGCATCATGGCCTCCAGCACCGCCCGCGTCCCGGGATCGTGCCCGCTCGCCGCCTGCACGAGCGCGACAAGCTGATCCACCAGCAGGCGCTCCAACTCCGCCCGCGCCATGTCGCGGTGCTCCAGCCAGTCGAGGCCGGCCGTCTCCACGGAGGCGATCCACGACCTCAGCGTGACGCGCAACACCGGGCCGGGCGCGTCGACCCCCATCTGATGGACGATCATGCGCAGCATGCGCTGCCGCACCCCGTCGACGATCTCGCCGACCTCCCCGGCGCGGTTGGCCGGTCCTCCCCTGAGCAACGCGGCGAAGCCGGCCGCATGCTCCTCGACGAAGTCGAAGTAGCGCGTGAGCCCCGAGCTGAGCTGTTCCAGCGGCCCGCCCTCGCCCTGCGGCTGTAACCGCGCCTGCAGCTCGGCCGCCGCGCTGCGCAGGGCCGCCACGTAGAGCTCCTGCTTGCCGCCGAAGTAGTGGTAGACGAGCGCCCTGGACGCGCCCGCGGAAGCCGCCACGTCGTCGATCGAGACGTCCTCGGCGTCGTGCCTGCTGAACAGATCGAGCGCGGCGGCGATCAGCTCCTCCCGCCGCCGGTCGACGCTGAGCCTGCGGCGCGCCGGCCGTGCGCCGTCTTCCGCTTGGCGTGTGGCACCCACATCACGAAACCCTAGCGAATCGGCCCACCCAGAGAGGATCGGGCTGATCAAGGTTTGTCCTCGTGAGACTCCTCCCGGCTCCGGCGCTTACCCGGGATCCGGCTACCCTTCCCAACGCCCGATTTGGAGGAAGGATCCCGTCTTACTGCGATCAACCCGTACCCTCTGGGCAACTCGATCGTTTGGTGTGTCAGGTGCACGCTCACGCATCGTGGGGAGAACCATGTCAGGACCGTCCATGCAGACCACTGCCCGGAAAAACGTCGGGGTCACGACCCCCGCCGGCGGACTGTCCGATGGGTTCAGCCCACGGCCACGCCCGACGATCCGCAACGTGGCCGAGCGGGCAGGAGTCTCCAAGTCGCTGGTGTCCCTCGTGCTGCGGGGCTCCCCACACGTGAGCGAGCACCGCAGGGAGGCGGTCCTCCAAGCCGCCCGCGAGCTCGGCTATCGCCCGAACGCGGTCGCCCGCAGCCTGGTCGAGGGGCGGACCCACCTGGTGGGCGCTTTGGTGGCCGACCTGCACAACCCCTTCTACGCGGAGTTCCTCGACGGCCTGCAGGAGAGCCTGCACGGCGACGGGCTGCGGCTGCTGATCGGCAGCGGCCGCTGGGACCCGGCGTTCGAGGACGAGGCCGTCGAGGCCTTCCTGGAGCTACGTGTGGACGGGCTCGTCCTGCTCGGGGTCGCGCCGTCCAGCGAAACGCTTGCCGAGGCCGCGGCGTACACGCCGACCGTGGTGGTGGGCGAGCGCGACGTCGAACTCGAAGGCGTGGACATCGTCGTCGACGACGACCAGCTCGGCGCCCGCTTCGCCGTCGATCATCTCGTGGAGCTGGGGCACCGGCGCATCGCCCACATCGAGGGCGCCCCGTCGTCGGCCGCCCGCTGCCGCTGCGAGGGCTACCTCGTGGCCATGCGCCGCCATCATCTGGCGCCGTACATCATGGTGGAGCACGGCGACTTCAGCGAGGAGGGCGGCCGGCGCGCGGCGCTGGCGCTGCTGAAGCGCGACCCCCGGCCGACGGCGATCTTCGCGGCGAACGACATCGTGGCCATGGGCGTGCTGACCGCGGCGAGCGAGCTGGGGCTACGGGTGCCGGAGGACCTGTCGGTGATCGGGTACGACAACACGCATCTCGCGTCCGTCACCCACATATCGCTGACCAGCGTGGACCAGCCCCGGCGGGCCATGGGCCGCTCGGCGGCGGCGCTGCTCAGCGACCGCATAGCCGAGCCGGGCAAGGCCTCACGGCTGCGGCAGGTGAGCCCGCAGCTCGTCGTACGGCGCAGCACCGGGCCCGCTCCAAGTGGTGCCAAAGGCTGAGTCAATCACCGACGTGTCCCCTCGCGACCGGTGTTGACTTCACCGTGGCGCCGGCCCTTAGGTGGGCACGGAAGGGCTGCCCGCGGGCCGGCGACCGGGAATTCGGGGGGAATCATGCGTGATCCTGAGTTGGTCTCCTGCGCCCGGCGAGCCGCCGGCGAACTGGAGCGGGCCTGGGCGCACTGGAGGGAGAGCCGGGGGCTCGGCAGCGAGGACGTCGCCGACTCCGTGGCGAGCTACGTCGCCCACTCGATCGACCACCCCTGGGGACGGCCCCGCGTGGTGCTGGGCCTCGACGCCGAGGACGCCCGCGAGCTGGCCGCTCTCCTGCAGCGGCAGGAGGTCCCCGAGCCTGCGTGGGCGAGCAAGTTCCCGGCATAACGGATCGATCACGACTCCGTTCCGGTTAGGTTGGGGGGATCACACATCCGGGAAGGGACTTCGACCGTGATCAAACGACCACTCGCCGCCGCAGCCCTGGCCCTCTGCGGGGTCGGAGCCGCCGCCTGCGGCGGCGCTGAGGTCTCCGCCGCGGGCGCCCCGGCCCCCTCCGCCTCGCTCCAGGTGGACCGGCCCGCCGCGACCCAGGACCAGACGGACGGCACGACCGGCCGGGGGACGTCCGGCCCCGGCGACGCCGAGACGGACATCACGACCATCCCCGGCACCCGTACGGCCGCCGAGACCACGGCCAAACCGCTGACCGGGAAGGTCGTCGTGATCGACCCGGGCCACAACGGCGGCAACTTCCGCCACACGAGGGAGATCAACCAGCTGGTCGACATCCTCACCGAGAAGAAGGCCTGCGACACGACCGGTACGTCGACCAACGACGGCTATTCGGAGGCGGCCTTCACCTGGGACGTGTCCCAGCGGCTCGCGAAGCTGCTGCGGGCCCAAGGGGCCACGGTCAAGCTCACCAGGACGAACAACACCGGCTGGGGTCCGTGCATCACCGAGCGGGCCGCCATCGGGAACAAGGCCCACGCGGACGCGGCGATCTCCATCCACGGCGACGGGGCGCCGCCGTCCGCCCACGGGTTCCACGTCATCATGCCGAAGAGGGCTCCCGGGCTGCCGGTCAACAAGGTCATCGCCGAATCCGCGGCCCTCGGCAAGAAGGTCCGCGACGCCTTCCACGAGGGCACCGGCCTGCCGTACTCGACCTACATCGGCAGCAAGGCGCTGAACTACCGCAGCGACCTCGGCGGGCTCAACCTGTCGACCGTGCCGAAGATCTTCATCGAGTGCGGCAACATGCGCAACGCCACCGAGGCCGCCAAGTTCAAGAACAAGGCCTTCCGCCAGCGCATCGCCGAGTCGCTGGCGAAGGGCATCGCGGCCTACCTCACCGGCGCCCGCTGACCGGAGCGTGGATGGTCCCGCCGGCCATCCGCCTACGTGGCCGGGGCATGCGGAGCCGCCCCGGTCACCCCCCGGAGCGCCGCTGATCCCACCGGCCTTCCGCTCGCAGGGTCCGGGACCTGCGGGGGGGATGCCCGTGGGCTCTCGGCGGCGCTCAGCAGGCTGTGGACGGGGTGACGGGGCCGTCGGTGGGGTTTGACATCATCGGCGGCATGAATCACCTGCTTCCCCTGCCCAGGCTGATCGAAACGGGCTCCGGATCGGCCGAGATCGCGCCCGGCTCCACGGTGTCGGGCCCCGCCCCGCTCACCGACGCCGTACGGCTCGCGCTCACCGTGCTCGATCTGCGGCCCGGCGACGCCGCCACGGCGTCGGTGCGGGTGGAGCAGGACCCCCGCCTCGGGCCCGAGGCGTACGCGCTGACGATCGCGGGCGACGGCGTGCACATCGCGGCGGGAGACCCGGCGGGCGCCTTCTACGCCGGGCAGACGCTGCGGCAGCTCCTGCCGGCCGAGGCGTTCCGGTCGGCCCTCGTGCCCGGGACGTCCTGGACGATCCCCTGCGGCCGGGTGGAGGACGCGCCGGGGTTGCCGTGGCGGGGCGCGCATCTCGACGTGGCGCGCCACTTCCTGCCCAAGCGGGAGGTGCTGCGGATGATCGACCTGATGGCTGTGCACAAGCTGAACCGGCTGCACCTCCACCTCGCCGACGACCAGGGCTGGCGGGTGGAGAGCCGGGCGTTCCCGCTGCTGCACGAGGTGGGCTCGCACCGCCCCCGGACGATCATCAGTCACAAGGGGGAGGAACTCGCCTTCGACGGCGTCCCCCACGGCGGCTACTACACGCTCGCCGACTTGTCGGAGATCGCGGCGTACGCACGGGCGCGGGCGGTCACCGTCGTGCCCGAGATCGACGTTCCGGGGCACGCCTCGGCCGTGCTGGCCGCCTACCCCGCGCTGGCCTCCCGGCCGGACCGTTACGAGGTGCTGGACCGGTGGGGCATCTCGTCAGCCATCCTGTCCCCGCTTCCGGCGACCGTCGACTTCCTGACCACCGTGTTCGCCGAGATCGCCGACGCGCTGGGCGAGGTGCCGTACTTCCACATCGGCGGCGACGAGTGCGTGCTCGACGGCTGGGCGGCGTCGGCCGAGATCTCGGCGTACCAGGCCTCGCTGGGCCTGGAGAGCACGGGCGACCTGCACGCGTGGTTCCTGCGGCAGCTCGCCGACGTGCTGGCCGAGCGCGGCAGCCGCGCGGTGGTGTGGGACGAGGCGTTCGTCAGCGGCAGGCTCCGGCCCGACACGATCGTGATGCCGTGGCGTGGCGAGCACGTCGCCCGCCGGGCGGCGGCGGCCGGGCACGACGTGGTGGCGACGCCGGTCTTCCCGCTGTACTTCGACTACGCCGAGGCGGCCTCGCCCGAGGAGCCGGCCGGCCTGGGCGACGCGATCACCGTGTCCGACGTGGCGGCCTTCGCGCCCGCGCCGTCCGAGTGGACGGAGGAGGAGCGCGCCCGGGTGATCGGCGTCCAGTTCCAGTTGTGGAGCGAGCGCATCCCGGACGGCCGCACGCTCGACTACCGCGCCTGGCCCCGGGGCTGCGCGGCGGCCGAGGTCGCGTGGACCGGCGGCCCGGCCGAGTCCGAGGACTTCTTCCGCCGCCTCGACGCCCATCTGGCGCGGCTGGACGCGTTCGGTGTGGAGTACCGCCCGCTGTCGGGTCCCCGGCCGTGGCAGCGAGGCGGCTCCGGATGGCGCCGCCACCGTCCGGGTGCGGTCGTGGTGCACGACGTGATGCGCCGCCTGCACGAACTCAGCCTGTCGGCCGACTCCACCCGGCCCAGCATCTGACGTCGCAGGGGCGGTTGGCCGGGCCGGTCGACCGCCCCCGTGCGCCGTGGGCTCCTAGCGGATCACTCGGTGCCCGCATCTCGTGGGCCCCTTGATGGATTGCTCGGTGCCTACGCCCCGTAAGGGGGCTGGCCGGCACTGTGACGTGCCGGTCCACCGCACCCCGTGGGCCGTGAGCCCTGGTGGAACGCCGGTGTCGCAGGTGTCAGGCGCCGTCGAGGACCTCGGTGACGATGGCGGCGGCGATCTTCTCCGCGTCCTGGCCCTGGTGAGCGTCGATGACCTCGCGGATCCTCGTGGTCAGGCGCATATCGGCCTGAGCGGCGTCGCCGATGTGGCGGGCGGCTACCGCGACGGCGGCGGCGAGCTCGTACGCCTCGTCCGGGCCGAGCCCCTGCGGATCGGCCTCCACGAGCACGCGTGCGCCGTTCCTGGGCGAGACGCGGACCCTCCACCGCCCGGAACGATCCGCGGCCGTCAGGGTGTCCTTCCGCAGCGCCGGGGGGAACAGGACGACGGCCACCCGGCCCGCCGCGGCGAGGATCCGCTCGGCGAGCCTGCGTACGTCCTTTTTGGCGACGACGATTCTCCCGGAGCGGTTGATGATGCTCACCGAGTCACCGCTGTCCGCCACGGCGATGCGCTCGCCGTCGGCGTGGTCGTAAATGGCGCTCATGCGTGGGCCGCTCGTTTGGCAGTTCTGTCGGGATGGGCTGCGAGACTCCGCGCATGCATGATCTCGTACTTTCGGAGCGCATGATCACGGTTTGCTCTCAGCGCATCGGCCGCCTGAGGCGGCCATGAGCGCGTCCGGGCACTTGGAAGCCCGCGGGCGAGCATGGAAGACCGGCGGCGGCGCCGGAGCGCCCGGGACGGGCACACCGGGCCGGCCGACCGATTGGTGGCGAAGCGGCCGGCGGTCACTTCATCGATCACAGGACCGCGCGGCCGAGCTTCGCGGAACGGGACCGTGCGGGTGTGGCCGACCTCGTGCAACAGGACCACCGGGCATGGCCGAGCTTCGCGGAAC
>JADGHC010000210.1 GCA_019689655.1 Microbispora sp. | reverse complement strand
CGCGCTGCTCGGCCGCGTCATGGCACCGCGTCCCGGCCTGATGGAACTGCCACCGGCGGCGCTCACCCCCGCCGTCCACCCGCGATTCCGGCCGGGGTTCGAGGGTGGCCGGCGGCGCGCCGTCGCGGAAGCGGATCGGGTGAGGGAATCACGGCGGTTGGGCCGAGGTTGCCGCCATCGTGACGGCAGGGCATAGGCTTGAGGCTCTCTGGGCTTGGAGGTCCTCTCGTGCTGGTTGACTCGTTCGGCCGGGTCGCGACCGATTTGCGGGTGTCGCTGACCGACCGGTGCAACCTGAGGTGCGCGTACTGCATGCCGCCCGAGGGCCTCGACTGGCTGCCCAAGCCCGAACTGCTCACCGGCGAGGAGATCGTCCGCCTGGTGACGATCGGCGTGGAACGGCTCGGCATCCGGGAGGTCCGGTTCACCGGCGGCGAGCCGCTGCTGCGGCGGGAACTCGTCGAGATCGTGGCGGCGACCGCCGCGCTGCGCCCCCGCCCCCAGGTGTCGCTGACGACCAACGGCATTGGCCTGGCCCGCCTCGCGGAGCCGCTCGCGCGGGCCGGACTCGACCGCGTCAACGTCTCGCTGGACACGCTCGACCGCGACGTGTTCATCCGGCTGGCGCACCGTGACCGGCTGCGCGACGTGCTGGACGGGCTCGCCGCGGCGAAGGCGGCGGGGCTCGCACCGGTGAAGGTCAACGCCGTGCTGATGCGCGGCGTCAACGAGCACGAGGCCGTCCCGCTGCTGCGCTACTGCATCGGCGAGGGGTATGAGCTGCGCTTCATCGAGCAGATGCCGCTCGACGCCCAGCACGGCTGGCGCCGCGAGGAGATGATCACGGCCGATGAGATCCTCGGGCTGCTCAAGGACTCCTTCGATCTCACCGAGGACGACCCGCGCGAGCGGGGCAGCGCCCCCGCCGAGCTGTTCCTGGTGGACGGCGGCCCGTACCGGGTGGGGGTGATCGGCTCGGTCACCCGGCCGTTCTGCGGCGCCTGCGACCGGGTGCGGATCACCGCCGACGGGCAGGTCCGCAACTGCCTGTTCGCCACCGAGGAGTCCGATTTGCGTACGGCGCTGCGCTCGGGCGCGTCGGACGAGGAGCTGGCGGCGCGCTGGATCGCCGCGGTGCGGGGGAAACGGGCCGGGCACGGCATCGACGACCCCGCCTTCCTCCAGCCGGCCCGCCCGATGTCGGCCATCGGCGGCTGACGCGGCTTCGGCGAGAGCGTGAGAAAGCCGGGCGGCCCCGTGCGTTCCCGTACCGAAACCGGTGAGATGAACGGCACCCCGCCGTACGACGCCGTGATCTTGGCGGGCGGCCGGGCCGAGCGGCTCGGCGGCGCGGACAAGCCGGGCGCGGTCGTCGGCGGGCTGCCCCTCGTCGCGCGGGTGGCGGAGGCGGTCCGCGACGCCCGCGCGGTGATCGTGGTGGGCCCGCCCAGGGAAATGCCGGGCGTGCTGTTCACCCGTGAGGACCCGCCGGGCGGCGGGCCGGTGCCGGCGCTGCGCGCGGGGCTCGCCGAGGTGACCTCCCCGTTTGTCGTCCTGCTCGCCGCCGACCTGCCGTTCATCGCCGCCGGTCACGTCGGGGCGCTCCTTGCGGCCGTGCCGGCCGGCGGCGCGGGCGCGGTGCTCGTGGACGACGAGGGCCGCGAGCAGTGGCTCACCGGCGCGTGGCGGGTGGCGCCCCTGCGGAGCGCGCTCGGGGCGTACCGGGGGCGGTCGCTGCGCGGGCTGCTCGGCCCGCTGGGGCCGGTGCCGGTGCGCCCGCCGGTGGCGCCCGGCGAGACTCCGCCGTGGTTCGATTGCGACACCGTCGACGATCTCCGCGCGGCCCGCGAGCGGGCGCGAAGGCGCGGGTGAAGGGAGGGCGTGTGAACGTACTGGAGGAATGGACCGCGCTGGTCTGCCGTGAGCTGGGCATCGACCCCGCCCGGGTGGACCGGGCGGCGGTGCTCGATCTGACCAGGGATGTGGCCCATGGCGTGGCGCGGCCCGCCGCCCCGCTGACCGCCTACCTGCTGGGGCTGGCGCAGGGGGCCGGCACCGCGCCGCCGGACGCCGTGGAACGGCTGTCCCGGATGGCGAAGGACTGGGCGGCGACGGCCGGGGAGACGTCCCGCGGCACCTGACGCCCGCCGGGGCGCGAACCCGGTGCCGGCTGCCGCGGCCCCGGCGCCGCATGGAGGGGAAGGGCGAGCGCCGGGGGCCGCTCGGCGGAAGGGCCGTCTCCTGCCGGAGACGACCGCGACGGCCGGTCCATGAAACCCGTGAAAGTGCCGGGAAAAGGGCGACGCCGGGTGGTTACGGGGGCAAACCACCCGGCGTCGCGTCATCGGCGTTCCGACGGGGGCCCGGAACGCCGGCACCAGCGCTCCGACGGGGGACCAGAGCGCTTGGCTAAACTGTACACCTCCAACCCTTGGGTTGCGTCAAGACTTTGTCACGACCCGATCTCGCGTCGGTGGCGTGGTATCTCGTTTTGGTTAGACGAGGTCAAGTCGGGGGGCGGCGGAGGCTCGTGACCTCTCTGATTGGCCCCGATAACGGCAAGATATGGCAAAAGAACCGCCCCGGCGACGAACAGGGCCTTGACGGGCCAGGGAGCCGGCACCGCGACCGCCAGAATGAGACAGACGAGACGGATGCCCATTTTGATGAGGTAACTGATCTCCCGCTTCCGCACGTCGTCGGACAGCGACGGCTGGGCGTCCGTCACCTGGTGAACGAGCGGACGGTCTTTTCTCAACCAGCGCCATGGATTCACGATTTCCACGGTAGACCCCGGTGAGGCGGGGGGCGACGCCCGCACGGCGATACGATCACGCGATAGGCAGCAGGCAGGAGGACGTGATGTCGGATCGCACCTACCGGGTGACCGAGATAGTGGGCACGTCGGCCGAGAGCGTCGACCAGGCCATCCGCAACGGCATCAGGCGGGCCGCCCAGACGCTGCGTCACCTGGACTGGTTCGAGGTGACCGAGGTGCGCGGGCACATCGTGGACGGCGAGGTGGCCCACTTCCAGGTCGGCATGAAGGTCGGCTTCCGCCTGGAAGACGCCGGATAGCCGAGGCGAGGTCACGGCGCGGACGGCTCAGCCCCGGGTCAGGTCTTGCAGGCCGATCACGCGCAGCAGCTCCAGCCGCTCGTGCGACTCGCTGCCCGGGCGGGCGGTGTAGACGACCAGCCGCTGGTCGTGCTCCGGGCTCAGCAGCACCTCGCAGTCCAGCTCCAGCAGGCCGACCACCGGATGCAGGTAGCGCTTGACGTCGGAGCGGCGTACGGCGACCTCGTGGGCGTCCCACAGTGCCGAGAACTCCTCGCTGCGGGCGCGGAGCCGGCGTACGAGCGCGGCCAGCCGGGCGTCGTCCGGGCGGCGGGCGACCGCGGCGCGCAGATCCGCCACGGCCGCTCGGGCGGCGTGGTCACGGTCCTCGGCCGGGTAGAGCTCCCGCGCGGACGCATCGGTGAAGTAGCGCCAGATGACGTTGCGCTCCGCCTCGGGGCGGGCCGAGGCGTCACCGTGCAGCGCTTTGGCCATCGCGTTTTGCGCCAGGACGTCGCCGCGTTCGCTCACCACCTGTGCGGGAGCGTCGGTCAGCCGGTCGAGGATGAGCAGCAGGCCGGGGCGGACATGCTCACTGGCCGGCCGGTCCCGTGGCGGCTCCTCGCCGGCCAGATGGAAGAGGTGGTCGCGTTCGTCGCGGGTCAGCCGCAGCGCCCGGGCGACGGCGGCGAGCATCTGGCGTGACGGACGCGAACCCCTGGCCTGCTCCAGCCGCGTGTAGTGGTCGGTGGACATGCCCGCCAGCTGCGCCACCTCCTCGCGGCGCAGTCCCGGAGTACGCCGCCGCGGGCCCTGCGGCAGCCCCACGTCGGCAGGGGTGAGCCGGGCGCGGCGGCGGCGCAGGAAGTCGGCCAGTTCGGCTCTGTCCACATGCCCACGATGTCAGGCGGACGACGGGCGCAGCCAGGGACCGGCCGTCCCCGGATGAGGGCGTCTCTCCCGCCGGCGACCCCGCCGCCGCAGGCTGGGAGCCCGGGCCCGGCGGACCGGCCGCCCCGCGCGGGGGCGGCGAGACCGGCGGTGAAGCGGCCGCCGCGGATGCGCGCGGCGGGACCGCTCACACGCGCTTCGCCGGCGCCACGCTCGTCCGTGGATGAAAGGCAAGGTTTCGCATGCGTTACCGTACGCTCGGCCGGACCGGCATCAAGGTCAGCCCTTACGCGCTGGGCGCGTTGATGTTCGCCACGTCCGTCGGCAACCCCGATCCCGGCGACTCGGCCCGCATCATCGGCAAAGCGCTGGACGCGGGGATCAACCTGATCGACACGGCAGACGCCTACGGCGACTCCGAGGAGATCGTCGGAAAGGCGATCAAGGGGCGACGGGACACCGTCGTCCTCGCGACCAAGGTGAGCCGCCCGATGGGCGACGATCCCAATCAGCGGGGCGCCTCCCGGCGCTGGATCATGACCGCGGTCGAGAACTCGCTGCGCCGCCTGCGGACCGACCACATCGACCTCTACCAGATCCACCGGCCGGACCCCGACACGGACATCGAGGAGACGCTGTCCGCGCTCTCGGACCTGATCCACAGCGGCAAGGTCCGCGCGATCGGGACGTCCGGGATGCCGCCGTCCGACATCGTCGAAGCCCAGTGGGCCGCCGAGCGGCGCGGCCTGGAACGGTTCCACACCGAGCAGTCGCCCTACTCGCTGCTCAACCGCGGCATCGAACGCGAGGTGCTGCCGGTCGCGCAGCGCCACGGCATGGGAATCTTGGTGTGGGGCCCGCTCGGGCAGGGGCTGCTGACCGGCCGCGTCCGCAAGGGGCGGCGCAACGACCTGCGCCGCGCCGGCCTCGTCCGGCATCTCGACGACGAGCGCCGGCTCGACACCGTCGAGCGGTTCATCGAGCTCGCCCGGGAGGCGGGCATGCCGCCGACCCGTCTCGCCATGGGGTTCGTCATCGCCCACCCCGGCGTGACCAGCGCGATCGTAGGGCCCCGCACGATGAGCCACCTCGACGACCTGCTCGCCGGTGCCGACGTCGCGCTCACCGACGACATCCTCGACCGGATAGACGAGATCGTCCCGCCCGGCACCGACGTCGGCACACTCGACCAGGCCTACGTGTCCCCGGCCATCGAGCACCCGAGTCTTCGCCGCCGCCCCGCCGGTGAACGCGCGGCCGCCTGACGGCCCGCGGCCGCCCGGGGAGGCGAAATCGCCGCCCCGGGTGAGGATCGGCGTGGACTCAGCTGGCCTGGCTGACCGTCGACATGTTGAAGTCGGGCACGCGGACCGGCGGCATGACGGCGCGGGTGAACCAGTCGTTCCACTCGCGCGGCAGCGTCTGCTCGCTCGCGCCCACCTCGGTGAGGCGGCCGAGCAGATCGACCGGCGACTCGTTGAAGCGGAAGTTGTTGACCTCGCCCACGACCTCGCCGTTCTCGACGAGGTAGACGCCGTCCCTGGTCAGCCCGGTCAACAGCAGCGTCTGCGGGTCGACCTCGCGGATGTACCACAGGCAGGTCAGCAGCAGGCCGCGCTCGGTCGAGGCGATCATCTCCTCGAGCGAGCGGCCGCCCTCGGGTCCCGTCATGATCAGGTTGTCGATTCCCGGGGTGGTGGCGAGGCCGGTCAGCTCGGCGGAGTGCCGGGTCTGCACGAGGTTGGCCAGCGTGCCGTCGCTGATCCAGTCGGTGCGGGCCAGGGGCAGGCCGTTGTCGAACACCGACTGCTCCCGGCTGGAGGCGTGCGCGACCACGAACGGCGCGCATTCGAGGCCGGGCCAGGCCGGATCGCTGCACAGCGAGATCGGCAGCGGCGACAGCCGCTCGCCCACCCGGGTGCCGCCGCCGGGCTTGGAGAACACCGTGCGGCCGTCGGCGGCGTCCCGCGCGCCGGCCGACCAGTACATATAGATCATCAGGTCGGAGACCGCCGTCGGGGGCAGCAGCGTCTCGTAGCGGCCCGGCTCCAGGCTGATCCGCCGCTTGGCCCAGTCGAGCCGCCGGGCGAGCGCCTCGTCCAGCGCGGCCACGTCCACGCCGGCGAAATCGCGGGTCGCCACGCCCGTCCACGCCGACCGCGACATGTCCGCCGACTTGGCGTTCAGTTCCAGCCGCCCGGTCGGCTGGTCGTGGCGCAGCCGCAGGCCCGCGGACGAACCGACGAACGTCGAGGTCATCGTGTGCTCGGCGAAGCCGTACAGCTTGCGGCCGGAGGCGTCGGCGGCGGCGAACGCCTCGCCGAGCGCGGGGGCGAAGTCCTTGAACACGTCGATGGAGGTCGGCTCGACCGGGCGCTCCCAGCCCTCGCCGGCCGTGCCCTCGACCAGCGGCCGGGCGTCCTCCGACGGCTGGGCCTCCCGCGCGGCGCGGTCGGCCGCGGCCACCACGTCCGCGAGCTGGTCGGCCCGTACGGCGGACCGCGAGACGACCCCCACCCCGGCGCCCACGACGGAGATCACGGTGAGCCGGGACGAGCGCGCGACTCCGTTGGTCGTCAGCGTGTTGCCGGCGAAGCGCAGGTTGGCGGTCGAGCCCTCGTCCACGATCACCACGCAGCCGTCGGCCTCGCTCAGCGCGAGCGCCCGCTCCACCGTCTCCTGCGGTGTGGTCACCCCGTCGCTCACTTGCCACCCTCCTGGACGGTGTTGAGGATCCGTACGCCGCGGAACAGCGCCGCCGGGGCGCCGTGGCTGACCGGCGCGATCTGGCCCGGCTGGCCCTTGCCGCAGTTGAAGGCGCCGCCGAGCACGTAGGTCTGCGGGCCGCCGACGGCCTCCATCGAGCGCCAGAAGTCCGTGGTGGTCGCCTGGTAGGCCACGTCGCGAAGCTGCCCGGCCAGGCGGCCGTTCTCGATCTTGTAAAAGCGCTGGCCAGTAAATTGAAAATTGTACCTTTGCATGTCGATCGACCAGCTCTTGTCGCCGACGATGTAGATCCCGCGCTCGACCCGCGAGATCAGCTCGTCGGTGGACGGCCCGTCCGGGGCCGGCTGGAGCGACACGTTGGCCATCCGCTGCATCGGCACGTGCCCGGGGGAGTCGGCGAACGCGCAGCCGTTCGACCGCCCCAGGCCCTTCAGCAGCGCCATCCGCCGGTCGAGCTGGTAGCCCACCAGCGTGCCCTCGCGGATGATGTCGAACGACTGGCCGGCCACTCCCTCGTCGTCCCAGCCGATGGTGGCCAGGCCGTGCTCGACCGTGCGGTCGCCGGTCACGTTCATCACGGGCGAGCCGTAGTGCAGGGTGCCGAGCTGGTCGAAGGTGGCGAACGAGGTGCCGGCGTAGGCCGCCTCATAGCCGAGCGCACGGTCCAGCTCGGTCGCGTGGCCGATCGACTCGTGGATCGTCAGCCACAGGTTCGACGGGTCGATCACCAGGTCGTACGTCCCGGCCTCGACCGAGGGCGCCTTGAGCTTCTCGTCCAGCAGGTCGGGGATCTCGGCCAGCTCGGCGGGGAAGTCCCAGCCGGTGCCGGTCAGGTACTCGTACCCCCGGCCGACCGGTGGGGCGAGCGTGCGCATGTCGTCGAACCGGTCGCCGTCGGCCCGCATCGCCGTCAGGACCGGGTGCAGCCGCACGCGCTGCTGCGTGGTCACCGTGCCGGCCGTGTCGGCGTAGAACTTCTGCTCCTTGACCTGCATGAGCGAGGCCGAGACGTGGTCGACCCGGCCGAGCAGCCCGGACGACCACTCCGCCAGCAGCGCCACCTTGTCGGGCAGCGGCACCTCGAACGGGTCGATCTCGTAGGACGACACCCAGGTCACGTCGTCGTACACCGGCTCGGGGGCCAGCTCGACCGGCTCGCGGTTGATGGGCGCGCTGACCGCGGCCACCCGCACGGCCTCCTCCGCGGCCCGGGCCGCCGCCTCGGGGGTCAGCTCGATCCCGGCCGCGAAGCCCCACGTGCCATCCTTGATCACCCGTACGGCGAAACCGAGGTCGTCGGCGTCCGCGGAGCCTTCGAGCCGGGCGTCGAACATGCGCAGCGTCCCGGCCCGTACGCGTTCGAGCCGGAACGAGGCGTGCTCGGCCCCCAGGTCACGGGCGCGCTGCAGGGCCGCGTCCGCCAGCCGTCGCAGCGGCAGGGCGAGAAAGTCGGGGTCGATCTGGCGCATGTCCACGATCCTAACCCTGTGATCTTGTGCCCAGCGGACAAGTGGACTACCCCCAAGTAGCCGATACGGTCGGTCGCATGGTTCGCTCTGTACTCGTCACCGGCGGAAACCGTGGCATCGGCCTCGCGATCGCGCGCGAGCTCGCCGCCGCGGGAGACGCCGTCGCAATCACCTACCGTTCCGGCGAGCCCCCGGAGGGGCTGTTCGGAGTTCGCTGCGATGTGACGAGCTCCGCCGACGTCGATGCCGCCTTCGAGAAGGCCGAGGCCGAGCACGGCCCGGTCGAGGTCGTCGTGGCCAACGCGGGGATCACCAAGGACACCCTCCTGCCGATGATGAAGGAGGAGACCTTCACCGACGTCATCGACACGAACCTGACCGGCGCCTACCGCGTCGTGAAGCGGGCCGTACGGCCGATGCTGCGGATGCGGCGCGGGCGCATCATCCTGATCTCCTCCGTCGTCGGCCTGCTCGGCTCGGCCGGGCAGACCAACTACGCCGCCTCCAAGGCCGGCCTGATCGGCTTCGGCCGGTCCCTGGCCCGCGAGCTCGGCTCGCGCGGCATCACGGTCAACGTGGTCGCCCCCGGTTTCGTGGAGACCGACATGACCGCGGTGCTCGACGAGGCCCAGCAGGAGCAGATCCGCAAGAGCATCCCGCTCGGCCGGCAGGCGCAGCCGCAGGAGATCGCGCGGGTCGTCAGGTTCCTGGCGAGCGACGACGCCTCCTACATCACCGGGGCGGTCATCCCCGTCGACGGCGGCCTCGGCATGGGCCACTGAGCAGGCCGGCACAACAGGCCACCGAGCGGACGACAGACTGGAGCTGGACATGGGTTTGCTGGACGGGAAGCGACTGCTGGTCACCGGCGTCCTGACCGAATCGTCGATCGCCTTCAACGTCGCCAAGCTCGCCCAGGAGGAGGGCGCCCGGGTCGTGCTGACCGGTTACGGCCGCCTCAGCCTGGTCGAGCGCATCGCCAAGCGGCTGCCCGAGCCGCCGCCGGTGATCGAGCTGGACGTCCAGAACACCGAGCACCTCGACACGCTCGCCGACCGCGTCGGGGCGCACCTCGACGGGCTCGACGGGGTCGTGCACTCGATCGGCTTCGCCCCCCAGTCCTGCCTCGGCGGCAACTTCCTCAACACCTCGTGGGAGGACGTCGCCACGGCGGTGCACGTCTCGACGTTCTCGTTCAAGTCGCTCGCCGTCGCCTGCCTGCCGCTGATGAAGGAGGGCGGGGCCATCGTCGGCCTCGACTTCGACGCCACCAAGGCGTGGCCGGTCTACGACTGGATGGGCGTGGCCAAGGCCGGGCTGGAGTCGTGCTCGCGCTACCTCGCCCGGGACCTCGGCAAGCACGGCATCCGGGTCAACCTCGTCGCCGCCGGTCCGCTGCGGACGATGGCGGCCAAGAGCATCCCCGGATTCAAGGAGTTCGAGGACTCCTGGCCGGAGCGTGCGCCCCTCGGCTGGGACCTGGCGGACACCACCCCCGCCGCCAAGGCGTGCCTCGCGCTGCTGTCGGACTGGTTCCCCGCCACCACCGGCGAGATCGTGCACGTCGACGGCGGCGTGCACGCCATGGGCGCCTGACGGCGCACCGGACTTCCGGCGCGGGGGGGGGGGGGGGGGGGGGGGGGCGGCCCCCGGGGGTATTAAAAAAAACCCCCCCC
>JADGHC010000209.1 GCA_019689655.1 Microbispora sp. | reverse complement strand
GCCCCGGGCCGCTTCCGTACGTCCCCGCCGCGGCGATCGCTCACCGCGGCGACCTGTCATCGGCCGTACTGACCGAAGTCGTACTCCTCCAGCGGGACGGCCTCGCCGCTGCCGGAGCCGAAGGTGTAGTCGGCCGCCGAGCCGTCGTAGCCGCCGACCGTGTACATCGCGGCCTTGGCCTCCTCGGTCGGCTCGACCCGGATGTTGCGGTACTGCGGCATGCCCGTACCGGCCGGGATGAGCTTACCGATGATGACGTTCTCCTTGAGGCCGAGCAGCGAGTCGGACTTGGCGTGGATCGCCGCGTCGGTGAGGACTCGCGTCGTCTCCTGGAAGGACGCCGCCGACAGCCAGGACTCGGTGGCCAGCGAGGCCTTGGTGATACCCATAAGGACCGGGCGGCCGGAGGCCGGCTGCCCGCCCTCCGCCACGGTCTGACGGTTGATCGCCTCGAACTTCGGCCGCTCGACCAGCTCGCCGGGCAGCAGCTCGGTGTCGCCGGACTCCAGCACGTTCACGCGCTTGAGCATCTGCCGGACGATGACCTCGATGTGCTTGTCGTGGATCGACACACCCTGCGAGCGGTAGACCTGCTGCACCTCCTCCACCAGGTGGAGCTGGACGGCACGCGGGCCGAGGATGCGCAGGACCTCGTTCGGGTTGCGCGCACCGGCGACCAGCTGCTGGCCGACCTCCACGTGCTGCCCCTCGGAGACCAGCAGGCGCGCCCGCATCGACACCGGGTAGGCGACCTCGTCCGAGCCGTCGTCCGGAGTGATGATGATCTTGCGCGTCTTGTCGGTCTCGTCGATCCGGACGCGGCCGGCGACCTCGCTGATCGGGGCGACGCCCTTGGGGACGCGCGCCTCGAAGAGCTCGGTGACTCGCGGCAGACCGTGGGTGATGTCGGCACCCGCCACGCCACCGGTGTGGAAGGTACGCATGGTCAGCTGGGTGCCGGGCTCGCCGATCGACTGGGCCGCGATGATGCCCACGGCCTCACCGACGTCCACCAGCTTGCCGGTGGCCAGCGAGCGGCCGTAGCAGACCGCGCAGACCCCGATCTTGGCCTCGCAGACCAGCGTGCTGCGGGTCCTGACCGTCTCGACACCGGCGTTCACCAGCGCCGTGACCACGGCGTCGTTGATGTCGGTGCCCTTGGCCGCGATGACCTTGCCGTCCACCACGACGTCCTCGGCCAGGATGCGGCCGTGCACGTTGCTCTCGGCGTTCTCGGCCTTGACCAGGTTGCCCTGCGAGTCGCGCTCGCCCACGCGCAGCGGGACGGCCCGGTCGGTGCCGCAGTCGACCTCGCGCACGATGACGTCCTGCGCGACGTCGACCAGACGACGGGTCAGGTAACCGGAGTCGGCGGTCCGGAGGGCGGTGTCCGCCAGACCCTTCCGCTGACCGTGGGTCGAGATGAAGTACTCCAGCACCGACAGGCCCTCGCGGAAGGAGGACTTGATCGGCCGCGGGATCGTCTCGCCCTTGGTGTTGGACACCAGGCCGCGGATGCCGGCGATCTGCCGCACCTGCATGCGGTTACCGCGGGCGCCCGAGTTGACCATCATCCAGACCGGGTTGGTCGCCGGGAACGCCTTGACCATGTCGGCCTCGACGTCCGCCGTCGCGTGGGTCCAGATCTCGATGAGCTCCTGACGGCGCTCCTCGTCGGTGATCAGACCCCGGTCGTACTCCCGCTGGACCTTGTCGGCCCGGCGCTCGTACGCCTCCATGATCTCGGCCTTGTTCGGCGGCGCCACGACGTCCTCGATGGAGATCGTGACACCGGCCCGGGTCGCCCAGTAGAAACCGGCGTCCTTGAGCGAGTCGAGCGCGTGGGCCACCTCGACCTTCGGGTACCGCTCGGCCAGCTCGTTGACGATGCCCGACAGCTGCTTCTTCCCGACCTGGTAGTCCACGAACGGGAAGTTGTCGGGCAGCGTCTCGTTGAACAGGCACCGGCCCAGCGTCGTCTCCAGCCGGATCGGGTCGCCGGGCTCCCAGCCCTCGGGAGGCTGCCAGCCACGCGGCGGCGGGACGTCCTTGAGCCGCACTTGGATCTTGGCCTGGATGTCCAGCTCGCGGCGGTCGAAGGCCATGAGGGCCTCGGCCACCGAGGAGAACGCCCGGCCCTCGCCCAGCGCGCCTTCCTTCTCGGTGGTCAGCCAGTACAGACCGATGACCATGTCCTGGGTGGGCATCGTCACCGGCTTGCCGTCCGCCGGCTTGAGGATGTTGTTGGTGGACAACATCAGGATCCGGGCCTCGGCTTGGGCCTCGGCCGACAGCGGCAGGTGCACCGCCATCTGGTCGCCGTCGAAGTCCGCGTTGAACGCGGTGCAGACGAGCGGGTGGATCTGAATGGCCTTGCCCTCGACGAGCTGCGGCTCGAAGGCCTGGATGCCCAGGCGGTGCAGGGTGGGCGCGCGGTTGAGCAGCACCGGGTGCTCGGCGATGACCTCTTCCAGCACGTCCCACACGACCGGCTTGGCCCGCTCGACCATCCGCTTGGCCGACTTGATGTTCTGCGCGTGGTTGAGGTCGACCAGGCGCTTCATCACGAACGGCTTGAACAGCTCCAGCGCCATCTGCTTGGGCAGGCCGCACTGGTGGAGCTTGAGCTGCGGGCCGACGACGATGACCGAACGGCCGGAGTAGTCGACGCGCTTGCCGAGCAGGTTCTGCCGGAAACGACCCTGCTTACCCTTGAGCATGTCGCTGAGCGACTTCAGGGGACGGTTGCCGGGGCCGGTGACCGGGCGGCCGCGGCGGCCGTTGTCGAACAGGGCGTCGACGGCCTCCTGCAGCATCCGCTTCTCGTTGTTCACGATGATCTCGGGAGCGCCGAGGTCGAGCAGACGCTTGAGGCGGTTGTTCCGGTTGATGACCCGGCGGTACAGGTCGTTCAGGTCGGAGGTGGCGAAGCGGCCACCGTCGAGCTGGACCATCGGCCGCAGGTCCGGCGGGATCACCGGGATGCAGTCGAGGACCATGCCGCTCGGCGAGTTGCGGGTGTTGAGGAACGCCGCGAC
Source organism: Microbispora sp. (assembly GCA_019689655.1). Lineage (GTDB taxonomy): Bacteria > Actinomycetota > Actinomycetes > Streptosporangiales > Streptosporangiaceae > Microbispora. The sequence goes on along the minus strand of JADGHC010000209.1, from coordinate 6,802 downwards.
GACCTTGAGCCGCTTGAGGGCGCGGGCCTTCTTCTGGCCCTTGCCGGTGCGGATGATCTCCCGCAGGCTCTCCGCCTCGGCCTCCAGGTCGAAGTTCGCCAGCCGCTCCTGGATCGCCTGAGCGCCCATGCCGCCGCGGAAGTAGCGGCCGAACCGGTCGCGCATTTCGCGGTAGAGCAGCTCGTCGCCCTCCAGGTCCTGGACCTTGAGGTTCTTGAAGCGGGTCCAGACCTCCTCGAGCCGGTCCAGCTCGCGCTGGGCCCGGTCGCGGATCTGGCGCATCTCGCGGTCGGCGCTCTCGCGCACCTTGCGGCGGGCGTCGCCCTTGGCGCCGCTGGCCTCCAGCTCGGCCAGGTCGGCCTCGAGCTTCTTCTGGCGGGCCTCGATGTCGGCGTCGCGGCGCTGCTCGATGTGCTGCCGCTCGACGGAGATCTTCGCCTCCAGCGAGGGCAGGTCACGCTCGCGCATCTCGGTGTCGACGTGCGTGATCATGTACGCCGCGAAGTAGATGACCTTCTCGAGGTCCTTCGGGGCCAGGTCGAGCAGGTACCCCAGGCGCGACGGGACGCCCTTGAAGTACCAGATGTGGGTGACCGGAGCGGCGAGCTCGATGTGGCCCATCCGCTCGCGGCGCACCTTGGCGCGGGTGACCTCGACACCACAGCGCTCGCAGATGATGCCCTTGAAGCGGACGCGCTTGTACTTACCGCAGTAGCACTCCCAGTCCCGGGTCGGGCCGAAGATCTTCTCGCAGAAGAGGCCGTCCTTCTCCGGCTTGAGGGTCCGGTAGTTGATGGTCTCCGGCTTCTTCACCTCACCGTGCGACCACTGCCTGATGTCGTCGGCGGTCGCGAGGCCGATGCGCAGCTCGTCGAAGAAATTGACGTCGAGCACTAGATAATCCCCTTTTGAATCAGACCTCGTCGACAGTCATCGCGCCCTCGTGGGGACGCCGGGACAGGTCGATGCCGAGCTCCTCCGCCGCACGGAAGACGTCCTCGTCGGTGTCCCTCATCTCGATCGACATGCCGTCGCTCGACAGAACCTCGACGTTCAGGCAGAGCGACTGCATCTCCTTGATGAGGACCTTGAAGGACTCGGGAATGCCCGCCTCGGGGATGTTCTCGCCCTTGACGATGGCCTCGTAGACCTTCACGCGACCCAGGACGTCGTCGGACTTGATCGTGAGCAGCTCCTGCAGCGCGTACGCCGCGCCGTAAGCCTCGAGGGCCCACACCTCCATCTCGCCGAAGCGCTGGCCGCCGAACTGCGCCTTACCACCCAGCGGCTGCTGAGTGATCATCGAGTACGGACCGGTCGAGCGAGCGTGGATCTTGTCGTCGACCAGGTGCAGCAGCTTCAGGATGTAGATGTAGCCGACCGAGATCGGGTGCGGGAACGGCTCGCCGGAGCGGCCGTCGAACAGCCGCGCCTTGCCGTTCTGCCCCACCATGCGGGAGCCGTCCCGGTTGACCAGGGTGTTGCCGAGCAGGCCGACGATCTCCTCCTCGTGCGCGCCGTCGAACACCGGCGTGGCGACCTTGGTCCAGGGCTCGACCTTGTCCATGCCCTTCTCACGCAGGCGCTCGGCCCAAGGCTCGTCGACTTCCGAGACGTCCCATCCTCTGGCGGCGATCCACCCTAGGTGTGTCTCGAGCACCTGGCCGATGTTCATTCGGCCGGGCACGCCCAGCGGGTTCAAGACGATGTCGACCGGCGTGCCGTCCTCCAGGAACGGCATGTCCTCCACGGGCAGGATCTTGGAGATGACGCCCTTGTTGCCGTGGCGGCCGGCGAGCTTGTCGCCGTCGGTGATCTTGCGCTTCTGCGCCACGTAGACGCGGACCAGCTCGTTCACGCCCGGAGGAAGCTCGTCGCCCTCCTCACGGCTGAACACGCGGACGCCGATGACCTTTCCGGACTCGCCGTGCGGCACCTTGAGCGAGGTGTCGCGGACCTCGCGCGCCTTCTCACCGAAGATCGCGCGGAGCAGGCGCTCCTCGGGGGTCAGCTCGGTCTCACCCTTGGGGGTGACCTTGCCGACCAGGATGTCGCCGGTCGTCACCTCGGCGCCGATACGGACGATGCCGCGCTCGTCGAGGTCGGCCAGGGCGTCCTCGGAGGCGTTCGGGATGTCCCGGGTGATCTCCTCGGGGCCCAGCTTGGTGTCGCGGGCGTCGACCTCGTGCTCCTCGATGTGGATCGAGGAGAGCACGTCGTCCTGCACCAGGCGCTGGGACAGGATGATCGCGTCCTCGTAGTTGTGGCCCTCCCACGGCATGAACGCCACGAGCAGGTTCTTGCCGAGCGCCATCTCGCCGTTCTCGGTGCAGGGACCGTCGGCGATGACCTGGCCCTGCTCGACCCGGTCGCCCTCGGAGACGATCGGCTTCTGGTTGAAGCAGGTGCCCTGGTTGGACCGCTTGAACTTGGCGACCCGGTAGGTGGTCCGGGTGCCGTCGTCGTTCATGACGGTGATGTAGTCGGCGGAGACCTCCTCCACCACGCCGGCCTTCTCGGCGATGATGACGTCGCCGGCGTCGGTCGCGGCGCGGTACTCCATGCCGGTGCCGACCAGCGGCGCCTCGCTCTTGAGCAGGGGCACCGACTGGCGCTGCATGTTCGAGCCCATGAGCGCGCGGTTGGCGTCGTCGTGCTCGAGGAAGGGGATCATGGCGGTCGCGACCGACACCATCTGGCGCGGCGAGACGTCCATGTAGTCGACCTCGGACGGGTGGACGGCCTCGAACTCGCCGCCCTTGCGGCGGGCGAGCACGCGGGTCTCGGCGAAGGTGCCGTCGGGGTTCAGGGCCGTGTTGGCCTGCGCCACGACGTGCCGGTCCTCCTCGTCCGCGGTGAGGTAGTCGATCTCGTCGGTGACCCGGCCGTCGACGACCTTCCGGTACGGGGTCTCGACGAAGCCGAACGAGTTGACCCGCGCGAAGGACGACAGCGAGCCGATCAGACCGATGTTCGGGCCTTCCGGCGTCTCGATCGGGCACATGCGGCCGTAGTGCGACGGGTGCACGTCGCGGACCTCGAAGCCCGCGCGCTCACGGGACAGACCACCGGGGCCGAGGGCCGAAAGACGCCGCTTGTGCGTCAGGCCGGCCAGCGGGTTGGTCTGGTCCATGAACTGCGACAGCTGGGAGGTGCCGAAGAACTCCCGGATCGACGCGGTCACCGGGCGGACGTTGATCAGCGTCTGCGGCGTGATCGCCTCGACGTCCTGCGTGGTCATGCGCTCGCGGACGACACGCTCCATGCGGGCCAGGCCCAGGCGGACCTGGTTCTGGATGAGCTCGCCCACCGTGCGCAGACGGCGGTTGCCGAAGTGGTCGATGTCGTCGGTCTCGACGATCACCTCACGGCCGTTGGCGCCGATCATCGTCTCCTCGCCGGCGTGCAGCCGGACGAGGTACTCGATGGTGGCGACGATGTCTTCCTCGGTGAGGGTGCCCTGGGTGATGTCGGCGTCGACCCCGAGCTTCTTGTTGATCTTGTAGCGGCCGACCTTGGCCAGGTCGTAGCGCTTGGCGTTGAAGTACAGGTTCTCCAGCAGCGCCTGCGCCGACTCCTTGGTCGGCGGCTCGCCCGGGCGCAGCTTGCGGTAGATGTCCAGCAGGGCGTCTTCCTGGCCGGAGGTGTGGTCCTTCTCCAGGGTCGCCCGCATCGACTCGTACTGCCCGAAACGCTCCAGAATCTGGTCGTTCGTCCAGCCAAGCGCCTTCAGCAGCACCGTGACGGGCTGCTTGCGCTTGCGGTCGATGCGCACGCCGACGCTGTCGCGCTTGTCGATCTCGAACTCGAGCCACGCGCCTCGCGAGGGAATCACCCGGCAGCCGAACAGGTCCTTGTCGGAGGTCTTGTCGACGGAACGGTCGAAGTAGACGCCCGGCGAACGAACCAGCTGGGAGACCACGACACGTTCGGTGCCGTTGATGATGAACGTGCCCTTCGGGGTCATGAGCGGGAAGTCGCCCATGAACACCGTCTGGCTCTTGATCTCACCTGTGGTGTTATTGATGAATTCCGCCGTCACGAACAGCGAGGCGGAATAGGTCATGTCCTTGTCTTTGCACTCCTCGACCGAGTGCTTCGGCGGTTCGAACCTGTGGTCCCGGAACGACAGGGACATGGTTCCGGAGAAGTCCTCGATGGGACTGATCTCCTCGAAGATCTCTTCGAGACCGGATTGGGTCGGAATGTCCTTGCGCCCGGCCTGACGAGCCGCCTCAACCCGGGCCTTCCATCGTTCGTTGCCCACCAGCCAGTCGAAGGACTCGGTCTGCAGGGCGAGAAGGTCGGGAACTTCGAGCGGCTCCTCGATTCGTGCGAACGACACGGTACGGGGACCGGCGGGTACGGCGGAGGCGTTGCGCGAGGCTGCCAACAGATGTCCTTCCGAGGGCTCGCGGACTGACTACACGCACGCCAGACGACCAGGACCGAGAGTGACGCTGTTACTCAGAGAAGCGGTCGTCAAAGGGCAGCGCAAAGGGGCAGTGTAGCCGATCGGCATACACCTGTCCACTGTGCTCTCGCTCTGCGCTCCACGTTGGTGGCAGCATCACCCGCCAGAGCCGAAACGTCAAGCCCGAGAGCCGACATTTCGCCTAACCGACAGGCATCTCGCTGGGTCTTTCCGCCCTCGCGACCACGCGAACGCCCGGGCTCAAGTCCCTACCCGGGACCGGAGACGGGTAACGCTCAGTCACGCGAACGACTCAACGCTGACCATGGGATGACGCCGCCGTGCCCTGGATACCCACCACCAAGCCCGGCTTAAACCTCTTTTTTACTAACAATTTAGCCACGCCTCAGGGGACGGGCGTGTCACCCAAGAGCGTCGACAGCCGGGAGGCCCGCCAGCCGTCGCCCTGCGTCACCATCACCAGGCGCGCCCTGCCCCGGCTGACCTGCTGCTTCGCCGTCCCCGACTTCGGGTCCGACCGGGTCGTGATGAAGTTCACAAACAGCAGCACCCGCACCTCGTCGGGCGTCGCCGACTCCACGCCGGCGGCGGACACCACCGCCTGCCGGATCGTCCGGCGCTCACGCGCCTGCGGTCCGAGCGTCGCCCCGAGCCGCCGGTAGTGCTCCGCCAGCCGTCCCGTGGCGTGCGCCGCCGCCCTCGCCAAGTCCCGATCGATCGTACGGTAGTCGTACGACAACATCTCCGGGGCGAAGGCCCGGGCCGCGGCGAGGGCCTCGGCGGCGGCCCTCTCGCCGCCGTGCAACCGCCGCAGGTCCAGGAACATGGATACCATCGCGGCGGCGATCGCGGCGACCACGAGGGCCAGCAGCGCCGGCAGCGCCCGCCTCATTGGACGACCTCCGAGCGCGACACCAGCCACAGGCCGGAGGCCCTGGTGACCTCCATGCGCCAGCGGTAGAAGCGCTCCTCGGGCGGCGTCTTCCTGCCGTCCTCCCAGCGCACCACGGCGTCGGCGACGATCAGCACCTGGGCCGTGCGCCGGTCGCCGCTCATGGACGCCAGCGCGGCCCCGCGGAGCACCCCGGTCTGCACCACCTTGTTCTTCACCGCGGTGGCCTTCAGGGCCTCGCTGCTCTTGGCGTACTCCTCGCGTTCCTGCCCCACCGAGGTGGCGAGCACCCGTTTGATGTCGTCGTCGACGGTGCGGTGGTTCAGCGACAGCAGGCTCACGGCGTGCGCCGCGGCGGCGCGGACGGCCGCCTGCCGGTCGGCCGCGAGCTCCTCCGCCCCGCGGAGCGTCCCCCGGAGCCAGTAGGCCGTCCCGGCCAGTACGACGGCGAGCACGGCCAGCAGGATCGTCAGCGGCACCGGGGAAGATCGAGAAGCCCGCGAGGCATCGGCCATGCCCATCCTCCCGTCGATCGGCTCCCGAACCGGGGCGGTCGGCCGGATCATAACCCGGCCCACCCCGCCCGAAGAGGTGCCGTGACGAGGCGGTTTCGATGCGACGCGCGACGCCTCTCAGGCCGCCCCGCGCAGGAAGGAGACCACTTCGGGCCAGGCGTCCCGGCTCGCCGACTCGTCGGGCTCCCTGCCGCCTCCCATGAGGATCGCTCCACGAGGAGCCGGGGGCCGCCGGCTGGCGGCGAGGTCGGCGGGGGTCGCCTGCCAGGCCACGCTGCCGGCCACGTACGCCACCACCGCGCCGATCGCGTCCGGGTAGGTCGAGGTGATGGGCAGGGCCAGCTCGCGGCCCCGGGAACGGCCGAGGACTCCGGACCGCCGCCCGTCGACCTCCTCCCGCCCGCAGCCGAGGCCGTTGAGCTCGTCGCCGAGGACGCACCCTGACCGGGCGTTCGTACCGGCCCGCGACCGCCGGGATCTGGCCGATCAGCGCCCACAGACCCGGTTCGGCATCCGGTCCGAGCATCGGCACGTCGGTTACGTGGATCACGGCGTCGCAGGGCCGCGGGGTCTCCCCGAAGGAGTCCTCGTCCGTCAGGTCGCCGGCGCGGCTCTCGGCCCGCGACTGCCGGGAGCGCGGCCGCGCGCGAGTTCGGACTACTCGGCGTGCCGGTCGCGGTCGACGGGCGGTTCCGGGGTGATCGCGATCTCGAGCCGCTTCACGCACGGATTCCTTCGCCGTTCTCCGCCCCCGGTATTCCGGGCATGCCGAACAAAGGCATTCGCCACCCGCTCGCGGGCCAAGATCCGACCCGCGCGGGCAACGACCAACCCGCGATTGAAAATCGCCGGCCGCTGATCGGCGCCGCCTCCCGGAAGTGAGGGAAGGTACGGCAGGCACGGAGATCGTGACCGAGCCCAGGAATCCCGGCACTTCGGCAAAGCCCCCGAACCCCGTAC
>JADGHC010000208.1 GCA_019689655.1 Microbispora sp. | reverse complement strand
TTCCACGGCCAGCGGCACGATCATCTCGGCGGCGAAGCTGATCCGGTGACGGTCCGTCGCGTAGCCGTTCCAGAAGAGATCCCGGGGGTCGCCCAGGCGCTCTCCGTGAATCCCTCGCACCTCCTGTGCGGCGTCCAGCAAAGACCTGTCCGCCAGGAGACTGAGAAATTGAATCGCATCGAATATGTTCGATTTGCCGGTGCCGTTCTCGCCCGCGATACAGGTGAAGGCACCGAAATCAACTCGAAGATCGATGAGGTTCTTGAACCCGTCAACTTCCAGTCGCGTCAACATCGCCGCTTCCCCTCATCCAGCATCCCACATCCGATCGACGCCGATGGCGGGTCTTCTGACCGGCAAGCTGACGTGGAAGGCGTGCAGGCCGGCACCCCGGGACCGGGGTGCCGGGCCGGCCTCAGGCGTGGCTGATCATCACGTGCTTGACGCGGGTGTAGGCGTCCAGGCCGTACCGGGACAGGTCCTTGCCGGTGCCCGAGTGCTTGAAGCCGCCGTGCGGCATCTCCGGAATGATCACCTGGTGGCAGTTGACCCACACCGCGCCGAAGTCGAGCGCGGCCGACAGCCGCATCGCCCGGCCGACGTCCCGGGTCCACACGCTGGAGGCGAGCGCGTAGTCCACCCCGTTGGCCAGGGCGACGGCCTCGTCCTCGTCCGCGAACGGCTGCACGGTGACGACCGGGCCGAAGATCTCCTGCTGCACGATCTCGTCGTCCTGCCGTACGCCGGCGACGACCGTCGGCGGGAAGAAGTAGCCGGGACGGTCGAGCCGGGCGCCGCCGGTGACCACGCGGGCGTGCGCGGGCAGCCGGTCGAGGAAGCCCGCGACCCGCTCGGCCTGGGCGGCGTTGTTGGACGGGCCGAGGAAGACGCCCTCCTCGTCCGGAGCGCCGACCCGGAGCGCCCGGGCCGCCTCGGCGAGCGCGGCGACGAAGTCGTCGTGCACCCGTTCCTCGACCAGCACCCGGGTGACGGCCGTGCAGTCCTGCCCGGTGTTGAAGAACGCCGCCTCGGCGACACCGCGCGCGGTCGCCTCGAGATCGGTGTCGGCGAACACCAGCGCGGGGGCCTTGCCGCCGAGCTCCAGGTGGACGTCCTTGAGGTCCGCGGCGGCCGCCGCCATCACCTCGGCCCCGGCCCGGGTCGAGCCGGTGATCGCCACCATCTCCACGCCGGGGTGCGCCACCAGCGCGCGGCCGGTGTCCCGGTCGCCGCACACCACGTTGACCACGCCGGGCGGCAGCACCCGGGCGCACAGCTCGCCGAGCAGCACGGTCGAGCCCGGCGTGGTGTCGGACGGCTTCAGCACCAGCGTGTTGCCCGCCGCCAGGGCCGGGCCGATCTTCCACGCCGCCATCATCAGCGGGTAGTTCCACGGCGTCACCTGCGCCACGACGCCGATCGGCTCGCGCCGTACGTAGGAGGTGTGCCCCTCGGCGTACTCGGCCGCGCCGAGGCCCTCCAGCGTCCGCGCCGCCCCCGCGAAGTAGCGGATGACGTCGATCGAGCCGCCCACGTCGACCCGCGTCGCGATGCCGCGCGGCTTGCCGGTCGCCCGCACCTCGGCCTCGGTCAGTGCCTCCCCGTTGTCCGCCATCAGATCGGCCAGCTCGAGGAGCAGCCGCTGACGCTCGGCCGGGGTGGTCCGCCGCCAGGTCCGTGCGGCCCGGGCAGCCGCGTCCACCGCGCTCGCCACGTCCCGCTCACCCGAGCGGGCCGCCCTGCCGTACACCTTCTCCGTGGAGGGATCGACGAGGTCCATCCACTCGCCGGAGGCCGGGTCGCGGCGGTCCCCGGCGATCACATTGCGATACGTGTCCACGGCGGTCTCCTCGGAGTCGATGAGCGGTTTCAGGCGGCGACGGACGCACGGGTGAGCGCCGCGCGGTAGCGGGCGGCGGCGGAGGCCATGCCGACCAGCACCACCCCGACCAGCTCGCCGTCGCGGTGGTAGCCGACGACGACCTCGCCGTCGAGGTCGCCCTCCAGCACCCGGATGTCGTCCTCCCCCAAAACGGGGGCGCCGAACGACTGGAGGCGCAGGTCGTACTGGTCGCTCCAGAAGGTCGGCAGCGGGGCGAACGGCCCGGCGGGCGGGTCGCCGAGGCCCAGGTCCGCCAGCAGCGTGACCACCGCGTGCTTGGCGGTGTCGGTGGGGATGCTCCAGTGCTCGACCCGGCGCGGCACGCCGTCGTAGCGCGGGTTGGGGAAGCGGGCCACGTCGCCCACCGCCACCACGCCCGGCCGTCCCTCGACGCGCAGCGCCTCGTCGCACAGCACGCCGTCGGACAGTTCGAGCCCGTTGCCCTCCAGCCACTCGGTGTTGGCCACCGAGCCCACCGCCTCCACGACGACGTCGGCGTCGAGGCGGGTGCCGTCGGACAGCTCGGCCCCGGTGACCCGCTCCTCGCCCAGGAACGCGCGGACCGTACGGCCGAGCAGGAACGCGACGCCGTGCCCCTCGTGGCGGCGGCGCAGGGCCGCACCCAGGTCGCGGCCGAGCGGGCGGCGCATCGGCACGTCCTCGGGCGCGACCACGGTGACCGACGCGCCGAGCGTCCTGGCGGTGGCCGCGACCTCGCATCCGATGAACCCGGCGCCGATCACCAGCACGTTCACCCCGGGGCGCAGCGCGGCGCGCAGCGCGCGGGCGTCCTCAAGGGTGCGCACCACGTGGCGGCCGGCCGCCGGCCCGGGGACCGGCAGCCGCCTGGGCCGCATGCCGGTGGCGACCACCAGCCCGTCGTAGGCCAGCTCGGTGCCGTCGCCCAGCCGTACGGCACGGGCGGCGAGGTCGGCGGAGACGACCGGCACGCCGAGCCGCCAGGTCACGTCGGCGACCGCCGGGCGGAGCCGGAACGCCAGCGCCTCGTGGGTCACCTCCGAGGCCAGGGCCTCCTTCGACAGCGGGGGCCGGTTGTACGGCAGGTGCGGCTCGTCGCCGACGGCCACGATCTCCCCGGTGAACCCGGCGGCCCGCAGCCGTTCGGCCGCCCGCAGGCCGCCCATCGAGGCGCCCGCGATCACGATGCGCTGCCCCACGGTGGTCAGCCCTCGATCGTGATGGCCTGCAGCGGGCACACGTCGGCGGCCTCCTCGACGGCGTCGCGCAGCGACTCGTCGGGCTCGGCCACGTAGACCAGCTTGCCGTTCTCGTTGATCTGGAAGACCTCGGGGGCGGCGAAGACGCACTGCCCGTGGTCCTTGCAGATGTTCATGTCGACGATGACCCTCATCGGATGAATCTCCTCAACGCTTGGGGGGACGGATGCCGCGGAACTCCCAGTCGCCGCCGAAGGCGGTCGAGATGACCTCCTCCGACTCGGTCGGCTGCGCGCCGCAGTCGTCGCGGATCGGGACCGGGCCGTTGACGATGTGGTTGGTGAGCCTGCCGAGGCCCTCGACCTCCACCTCGACCACGTCGCCCGGCCGCACCGGGCGGGAGTTGGCCGGGGTGCCGGACAGCAGCACGTCGCCGGGGTAGAGGGTGATCGTGCGGGCGATGTCGGCGACGAGGTAGTGCATGTCCCACTCCATCTCGTCGGTGGAGCCGTCCTGCACGACCTCGCCGTTCACGTACGTGCGCAGCCGCTTGCCGTGGAAGTCCCAGTCGGTGACCAGGCCGGGGCCGAGCGGGCAGAGCGTGTCGGAGCCCTTGACCCGCAGCATCGAGCCCGCGTCGGTGTCGCGGAAGTCGTGCAGGCCGTAGTCGTTGCCGATCGTGTATCCGGCGATGTAGTCGCCCGCCTCATCGGGGGAGATGTTGCGGGCGGTACGGCCGATGACGATGGCCACCTCACCCTCGTAGTTGAGGTACTTGCACCGCTCGGGCCGTACGATCGCGCCCTTGTGCGCGTTGAGCGCGGAGGTCGGCTTGTGGAAGTACGTCGGGGCGGGCGGCAGCGAGGTCATGAACTCCTCGACCCGGCTGCGGTGGTTCAGGTGGACGGCGATGATCTTCGACGGCACGCACGGCGGCAGGTGGACGGCGTCGTCGACGCCCACCGTGCGGCCGTCCGCGCTGACCAGCTCGTCGCCTTCCCTGCGAACCCGCACGGCCGCGCCGTCGAGCAGGATCCTGCGGTATTCGGCCATCAGCGGACGCCTTCGAGACGGAACGGGTAGGGGTAGGGGTCGTTCGAGGCGTCCGTGGCCCGCGGCCGGGGGAATCCGCCCTCGGGCCGGTCGAACCAGATGTGCACCTGGCCGGTTCCGGTGGCGTTCTCGTACTCGCTGTAGAGCCGGCCGGGGGCGGTCAGGTCGTGCTCGCCGAGGGCGCCCGCCATCATCAGGTAGTGGCCGAACCGCGCCTCGGGCTTGAAGCGGTAGAACTCGTCCATCGTGTCGAGCACGCGTGCGTGGTCGCCGGCGAGCATCCACGCGATGCGCTCCTCGTCGGCCGCCCGCGCCTCCGGCCTGCGGATGTGCACCGGGTCGCTCGCCTCGTGGGCGCGCAACTGGCGCAGCGGCCAGAACTCGTGCGACAGCGCGCCCGACGCGATCAGCAGGACCTTGCGGTCGCTTTCCGCGATCGCGTCGCCGACCGCCCGGCCGAGCCGCAGGTTGTCCTCGGTCTCGGCGGTCTGGCACATGCCGATGGAGATCCACCGCTTGCCCTCGACCCCGAGGTACTTCCACAGGTTGACGGTGGCGTAGAAGATCGGCAGGTAGTGGTCGTCGATCGCGGTGATCCAGGTGGCGTGCTTGTCCTGGTACGACGCGATCAGCCGGGCCAGCTCCGGGTCGCCGGGGAAGTCGTACGGAATGCGGCACATGCCGCGCGGCAGTTCCTCCGAGGTGAACAGGCCCGAGCGGCGGTCCTGCGCGGTGACCACGAACTCGACCGTCGTCGCCCAGTGCGAGTCGAAGACGATCACGGTGTCGTAGTCGAGGGTCTCGAAGACCTCTTTCCGCAGGCGGTGCAGCCCGGGGACGATGCTGATCTCCTTGCCCTCGTTGAGCTCCTTGCGGACCTCGAGCGGCAGCATGATCGTGGGGGCGTGCGCGAGCATGCCCGCGCCGACGACCTCACCCATTCCAGCCTCCCGGTGCGAAGACGGTGTTCTTGACGTCGCAGTAGAAGTCGAAGCTCCAGTCGCCGCCCTCCCGGCCGATGCCCGACTGGCGGGAGCCGCCGAAGGGCGCCCGGAGGTCACGGACGAAGAAGCAGTTGACCCAGACGGTGCCGGCGACCAGGCGCTCGGTCACCCGCTCGGCCCGCTCGGGCGAGCCGGTGGCGAGCGTGGCGGCCAGCCCGAACCTGGTGGAGTTGGCCATCTCGACGGCCTCGTCCTCCGTACGGAACGTCTGGAGCGTGAGGACCGGCCCGAAGACCTCCTCGTTGACGATCTCGCTGTCGGGGGCTGCGTTCGTGAAGAGCGTGGGCCGGTAGTACAGGCCGCCGAGGTCGGTGTTGGGCCCGCCGCCGATCACCGGGGTGGCCCCGGCCTCGATGGCCCGCCGTACGAACCCGTCGATCCGGGCGAAGTGCTCGGCGTGGATCTGCGGGCCGATGTCGGTGGCCAGGTCGCGCGGGTCGCCCTGGCGCAGCGCGCTCGCCTTGGCGACGAACCGCTCGGTGAACTCGGCCGCGATCTCCTCCTGCACCAGCAGCCGGGTGCCGGCGAGGCAGACCTGGCCGGCGTTGTCGTACTGCTCGACCGCGAGATCGACGGCGAGGCCGAGGTCGGCGTCGGCGAACACGATCAGCGGCGACTTGCCGCCGAGCTCCAGCGACAGCGGCGTGAGGTTGGCCGCCGCGGCGGCGGCGATGTGCCGGGCGGTCGGCACCGAGCCGGTGAAGCTGATGCGGCGCACCCGGGGGTCGGCGACCAGTGGCGCGCCGACCTCCTCGCCGTAGCCCTGCACGACGTTGAACACGCCGTCGGGCAGCCCGGCCTCGGCGGTGATGTCGGCCAGCAGCGACGCGGTCAGCGGCGACCACTCGGCCGGCTTCAGCACGACCGTGTTCCCGGCGGCCAGCGCGGGCGCGATCTTCCAGGTCGCCAGCATCAGCGGCGCGTTCCACGGGGTGATCAGCGCGCAGACCCCGGCCGGGTCCCACGAGACGTGGTTGCGGTGTCCCCGGGTGTCGAAGTCGTCGTGGCCGAGCTTGAGCAGCCAGTCGGCGAAGAACCGGAAGTTGTGCGCCACCCGGGGCATCACGCCGCGCAGGTGCGAGCGCAGCAGCGCGCCGTTGTCGGTGGTCTCGACGATCGCGAGCCGCTCCAGGCGCTTTTCGACCCCGTCGGCGATGGCGTGCAGCAGGCGCGCCCGCTCCTCACGGCTGGTGCGCGCCCAGGCGGGAAACGCCTTCTCCGCCGCGGTGACGGCGGCCTCGGCCTCCGCCGCGCCGCCCCGGGCCACCCGCGCGATCACCTGCCCGTCGATGGGCGACACGTCGTCGAACACGGCGGCCGAGGCGACCCGTTCACCGCCGATCCAATGGCCCTCGTGGACAGTGACATCCCCGACAGTCGCCATCCGTTCCTCCAAGTCGTTTGGTTCCAAACAACTTAGAGTCGTGGCTGCTCACGCGTCAATACAGTCGCTATCGTTTGGAGGCAAACAAATTGTGAGGAGAGTGGGCATGCCCAGGCCGATCATCGCGATCCCGTCCCGATTCGCCGCCACGACGTCGGCGCTGCGCTACGCGGCCGTGGTCACGGCCAGGGCGCTCGCCGACGCCGTCTACCGCGCGGGAGGAGAGCCGTTCCTCATGCATCCGGTGGACCCGGGCGAGGCGGCCGAGCGACTCGCCGTGGCCGACGGCCTGCTGCTGCCCGGCGGCGGCGACATCGCACCCTCGGCGTACGGCGAGGGCGCGGCCCACGACGCGGTCTACGACGTGGACGCCGACCAGGACGCGTTCGACTTCGCGGCGGCCCGGCACGCACTGGCCACCGGCCTGCCCACGCTCGCCGTCTGCCGGGGACTCCAGGTGGTCAACGTTGCGCTCGGCGGCCGGCTGCGCCAGCACATGGAGCCCGACCACCGGCACGTCGTCCATCCGGTGCGGGTGCGGCCCGGCTCACTGCTGGCCGAGGTGACCGGCGCCGAGAAGGTCGAGGCGTCCTGCTACCACCACCAGTGCGCCTCGCCGCTGGGGAACGGCCTGGCCGCCACCGCGTACGCCGAGGACGGCACGGTCGAGGCCGCCGAGCTGACCGAGCCGCCGGGATGGTTCCTCGGTGTGCAGTGGCACCCGGAGGACACGGCCGCGACCGACCCCGTCAACCAGCGCGTGTTCGACGCACTGGTGGCCGCCGCCCGCGCCCGTACGGCCTGACGCGAGCGGCGTACGGCGGGCCGGGGACGACCCGGCGCGACAGCAGGCCGGGCGCGGGAGCGGGCCGCGGCGAGTCGCAGAAGCGGGGTGGGCGCCGGAGCGGGTTGGGGCGCGATGACGAGCCGGATCGCCTGGGAAGTCGGGACGCGGGAGCGGGTCAGGTCGTCGCGCGACGGCGGCCGCCGCGGCGCGGCGGGACGGGGGTGTCCCGGAGCAGGCTTTCGCGCCGCTCCTCGCCCTTCTCCTCCAGGTGGGTGACGATGCGGCGCAGCGTGTTCGCCAGGTGCAGCGCCTCCCCGTCCCCCAGGTCCTCGACCACGAACGCCTCCTCGGCGTTGAACGCCGGGAAGAGCTTCTCCATCAGCGCGATGCCCTCGGGCGTGAGGCGCAGCAGGGCGAGCCGGCCGTCATCGGGATGCTGCCTGCGCTCGATCAGGCCACGCCCTTCGAGGGTCTTGATGATGCCGGTCAGCGTGCCCTTGGAGATCCCGGCCTCGGCCGCGGTGTGCCGGGTCTCGATCTCCTCCCAGATCCACACCACCCAGAGCACCACGAAGGCGCTCCAGGTGAGGTCGGCCATGCGCAGCGCGGAGTTCTCCAGGTGCTGCCGTACGGCGGTGGCCGCCCGGTAGAGGTTGGAGACCGCGGCGAGCGCCTCACGGTTGACCGGGATCGATCCGAGCCGGCGGTTGACCGCCTCCTCCGTGGCGGACAACGAGTAGTGCGCGGGCACGTCAACCGGCTCCTTTCGAAATCGACTCTTGCGTCCGATTCATTTGTACACGTACGATCCGCGAAAACGTGCAGGTCGTACGGACACAAACGATCATCCCCCGCTCGGATGGCCGGCCGTCGGCATATCCCTGCACGAAACCCATCCCCCTCAAGGATTGAAGGTTGCCATGGCAGATGAGGCCATCGCCACCACGCGGTCCCGTGCCCAAAGCGCGACCTCCGCGCATGAATTGTCGCGCCGCCGCATCGGTGTGCCGGACATCGTCTTCTTCGTGGTCGCCGCGTCGTCCCCGCTGACCGTCGCGGCGGGCGGCCTGCCCATGAGCTACGCGACCACCGGGGTGGTCGGCGTACCGGTGATCTACCTCATCCTCGCCCTCGTGCTCGGCACGTTCTCCGCAGGATACGCGGCGATGAGCCGGCACATCTCCAACGCCGGAGCGTTCTACGCCTACATCTCCCAGGGGGTCGGGCGGGTCTCCGGCGTCGGCGCCTCGTTCGTGGCCCTCGTGGCGTACAACGCGATGCAGGTCGGCCTGTACGGCCTGTTCGGCTTCGCGGCCTCCGGCCTGATCTCCTCCAAGCTCGGGGTGGACATCCCCTGGTGGGTGACCGCCCTCGTTGCGCTCGCCCTCATCGCGTTCCTCGGATATCGCCGCATCGACCTGAACGCCAAGGTCCTCGCCGTGCTGCTGGTCTGCGAGAGCCTCACCGTGCTCACCTTCGACCTTTCCCAGGTCGGCTCGGCCCCCGAGGGGCTGTCCGCCCAGCCGTTCACCTGGGGGGCGCTGACCACGGGCGCCGTCGGGGCCGGGTTCTGCTGGGTGATGGCGTCGTTCATGGGCTTCGAGTCCGGGGCCATCTACAGCGAGGAGTGCCGCGACCCCCGCCGCACGGTCAGCCGCGCCACCTACATCGCGGTCGCCGTGATCGGCGTCTTCTACGCGTTCACCGCCTGGGCGATGGCGATGGGCACCGGCGCGGACTCCATCATCGACGCCGCCGTCAAGAACGGCCCCGACCTCGTCTTCGTCCTCGGCGGCACGACGCTGGGCCCGGCCTTCGCCACGCTGACCCAGACCTTCATGGTGACCGCGCTCTTCGCCGCCCTGCTGTCGTTCCACAACGCGGTCGCCCGCTACTTCTTCGCGCTCGGCCGCGAGGGCGTGCTGCCCACGGCGCTCGGCCTCGCCCACCCCCGGCACGGCTCGCCGCACCTGGGCTCGCTCACCCAGACCACGATCGCCCTCGTGGTGGTGCTCGGGTTCGGCCTGTCCGGCGGCGACCCGACCAACACGCTGTTCAACTGGTTCACCAACCTCGGCGCGCTCGGCGTCATCCTGCTCCTGGTGGTCACCTCGGTGTCGGTCATCGGCTTCTTCCGGCGCGAGGGGCGCGGCGAGAGCGCGTGGAGCCGGGTCGTGGCGCCCGCGCTGTCCGGGGCGGCGCTGGCCGTCGTGCTCGTGCTCGCCATCGTCAACTTCGACGCGTTGCTCGGCACCCCGCCCGACTCGGTGCTGAACTGGCTGATCCCCGGTCTCGTGCTCATCGCCGGGATCGTCGGCCTCGCGTACGGCGCATGGCTGAAGGGGAACCGTCCCGAGACATTTGAGCGGATCGGCCACGGCGCCGACGCCGTACGGGAGGGCTGACCAAGCCCACCCGGCCAGGCCCGGCCCGCCCACGGCCGGGCCCGCAAACGCCGCACCCGTCGAACGCCGGGCCACTCCACACCCTGCCTGTCCCCCGGCCCGTCCACACCCTGTCCGTCCACACCCTGCCCTTCCACACCCTGTCCGTCCAC
>JADGHC010000207.1 GCA_019689655.1 Microbispora sp. | reverse complement strand
TCCAGATCTACTCCTGCTGGGGCGGCGACAACCAGAAGTGGCGCCTCAACTCCGACGGCACCATCCAGGGCGTCCAGTCCGGGCTGTGCCTGGACGCCGTCGGGCAGGGCACCGGCAACGGCACCAAGCTCCAGCTGTACTCCTGCTGGGGCGGCAACAACCAGAAGTGGACCTTCGCGCAGTGAGCCCCACGGGCCCGGGCATCGCCCCCACCGGGCGGCCGGCGTCCGGGCCCGCTGAGCCGTACCCGCCGACCAGGGCCGGCTCCACTCGCTGAACCTTCCTTCCTTCCTTCCGGACACCCTTCCCCACACGATGGCCTCCGGTGTGCACGCCGCACCGGAGGCCACGTCATGACCGCGAGCCCGGTCCCGCGGACGGCTCGCGCCGGCGAAATCCGTTGCCGGGTCTCGGTCTCGCGCGGGAGCCTGAGCACGTGCTGATCCGACGGGAGAGCCCCGGCGACGTCGAGGCCGTCCGCGCGGTCGTCGCCGCCGCCTTCGCGCCCTACGAAGCGGCCCGCAACCCCGGCCGCCCGGACGGGCCGCCGGTCGAGGTGAGGTTGCTCGACGAGCTGCGCGCCGACCCCGGCTGGCTGCCGGAGCTGTCGCTCGTCGCGCCGGCGCCGGACGGCGGGATCGCGGGTCACGTCGTCTGCACGCGGGCCCATGTGGGCGCCGTACCCGTGCTCGGGCTCGGCCCGCTGGCCGTGCACCCCGATCACCAGCGGCGGGGCGTCGGCTCGGCGCTCATGCACGCCGTGCTCGGGGCGGCCGAGGCGCTCGGCGCGCCGCTGGTCGGGCTGCTCGGCGACCCCGCGTACTACTCGCGCTTCGGCTTCGTGCACTCCGAGACGTACGGCGTGACGGCGCCGGACCCGGCGTGGGGTGCGCACTTCCAGGTGCGGGTGTTCGAGCGGCCGGTCCCGCCGCCGCGCGGGCTCTTCATCTATGCGAAGCCGTTCTCCGCCGTTGACGGCTCATGATCGGTATGAAAGTCAGTTCTTCGTGAAGAAGATCGTGACGTGGCTCGTCCTCGTCGCCGTGGCGGCCACCGGCTGCCGGGGCACCGCCGAGTCCGCGCCGCCGTCCGTCCCCCCGGCCGCGCGGATCGTCTCCCAGAAGGCCGTGGACGGGCGCACGGACGAGCTCGTGATCGACTCCCCGGCCGCCGGCGGGCGGCGCACGGTCTGGGTGCTGAAGCCGGCGGCGTGGCAGCCGGGATCCACCGGCTGGCGCGCGCTGTATCTGCTGCACGGCTGCTGCGCCGGCGGCGCCCGGGACTGGCTCGAAACCGGCGAGGTGGCCCGGCTGACCGCCCGCCTCGACGCCGTTGTCATCGTCCCCGAGGGCGGCACGATGGGCTGGTACGCCGACTGGCGCCGCGGGCCCGCCTGGGAGACGTTCCACATGACCGAGGTGCCCCGCCTGGTCGAGCCGCGGTACGGCGTCGGCACACGCCGCGCGATCGCCGGTTTCTCCATGGGCGGCCACGGCGCGTTCGGCTACGCGGCCAGGCACCCGGGCATGTTCGAGGCCGCGGCGTCGTTCTCCGGGGTGCTCGACATCCGCGACGACGTCGCCGGATATCGGGCGTTCATGGCGGACAACGGGGTGGACACCGAGGATCTGTGGGGCGACCCGGGCGCCTGGCCGGAGCACAACCCCTCCGACCTGGTCGCCCGGCTGAAGGGCGTGCGCCTCTACGTGTCCTGCGGCGACGGCGCGCCCGGCCCGCTCGACTCGGGGGGTCGGGGCGGATGGTTCGACCGCACCGAGGCCGCGATCATGCGGCAGAACCGGAACTTCGTCGCGGCCGCAAAGAAGGCCGGGGTGACGGTGACGACGGACTTCTACGGACACGGCACCCACACCTGGCCGTACTGGATCCGTTCGTTCGAACGGGCGCTGCCGGTTCTCCTACCCTGAGACGCATGGCACGGGTGAACGACGAAGCGGCCGCGGCGCTGCAGGAGTACGCGGAGCTGTTCGCGCTGAACGGCGGCGACGCCTTCCGCGTGCGCAGCTACCAGAGGGCGGCCAAGGCCATCGCGGGGTTCCCGGAGGATCTCACCCGGGAGACCCTGCGGTCGATCCCCGGTGTCGGCGAGGCGATCGCCAAGAAGATCGAGGAGTTCCTGGCACGCGGCAGCTTCCGCCAGCTCGACGAGCTGCGTGACCGGGTGCCCGAGGGGGTGCGCAGGCTGACCCGGATCCCCTCGCTCGGCCCGAAGAAGGCGCTGCTGCTGTTCCGGGAGCTCGGCATCGACTCCCCCGCCGCGCTGGCGGAGGCGATCCGGGCCGGCCGCCTGCGCGGCCTGCGCGGCTTCGGCGCCAGGACCGAGGAGAACCTGCTCAGGGGTATCGAGCACATGGAGCAGTCGGGCGACCGGGTCCATCTCGGCGTGGCGATGGACCTGGCCGAGCGGGTCATCGCCTCGCTGCCCGCCGACCGGATCGCCTTCGCCGGGTCGCTGCGCCGGATGAGCGAGACGATCGGCGACATCGACGTCCTCGCCGTCGGCGACCCCGGGCTGATGGAGCTGTTCGCGCGGCAGCCGTACGTCGCCGAGGTCGTCGCGAAGGGCGAGCGGAAGACCTCGGTCAGGACCGACCGGGGCCTCCAGGTCGACCTGCGGCTGGTCCCCGCCGAGTCGTGGGGCGCCGCGATGATCTACTTCACCGGCGGCAAGGAGCACAACGTCCGCATCCGGGAGATGGCGGTCAAGAAGGGCTGGAAGCTGTCGGAGTACGGCCTGTTCGACGGCGACCGGCTCATCGCCTCGGAGACCGAGGAGGAGATCTACCGGGCGCTCGGCATGCAGTGGGTGCCGCCGGCGTTGCGCGAGGACGGCGGCGAGGTGGAGGCCGCGCTGCGGGGCGAGCTGCCGCGCCTGGTCGAGCTGCACGACCTGCGAGGCGACCTGCACACCCACACCGACCTCACCGACGGGATCGCCTCGCTGGAGGACATGGTCGCCGCCGCCGCGGCGCGCGGCTACTCCTACTACGCGGTGACCGACCACGCGCCCGACCTGGTCATGCAGCGGATGACCCTCGACAAGGCGCTCGCCCAGCGCGCCCGCATCGCCGAGCTGCAGGCGGGCTACCCGGGCATGCGGCTGCTGCACGGCAGCGAGCTGAACATCGCGCCGGACGGCTCGGTGGACTGGCCGGCGGAGGTGCTGGCCGGGTTCGACGTCTGCGTCGCGTCGGTGCACTCGCACTTCACCCAGTCACGCCAGGACATGACCCGCCGGTTCATCGCGGCGTGCGAGAACCCGCACGTCCACGTCATCGGCCACCCCACGACGCGGAAGATCGGCAAACGGCCGCCGGTGGACGCCGACTGGGACGCGGTGTTCCGCGCCGCCGCCCGCACGGGCACGATCATGGAGATCGACTCCTACCCCGACCGCGCCGACCTGCCCTCCGACCTGGTACGGCTCGCGCGCCACCACGGCGTGAAGTTCTCCATCGACAGCGACTCCCACGCCATCCCGCATCTGGCCCACCAGAGGTTCGGCGTGGGCATCGCCCAGCGGGCCTGGCTCACCCCCGACGACGTGGTGAACACCTGGCCGCTCGACCGCCTGCTGGCCTACCTCGGCAGGAGCTGACCGCTCCTCACAGCTCACGCAGGATCGTGCGCAGCATCGTCACGGTGTCACGGGCGGACTCCGCCTGCACGCTGAGATCGTTCAGCACGGCGGTGTAGTCGTCCACGTCCTCACGCTTGTCGAGGTACAGCGCGCTGCTGAGCTGCTCGAGGTAGACGACGTCGGGCAGGTCGGGCTCGGCGAACCTCAAGATGGTGAAGGGGCCGCCGACGGCGGGGTGGCCGCCGGCCCGGAACGGCAGGATCTGCAGGGTGACGTTCGGGCGCGCGGCCACCTCGATCAGGTGCTCGATCTGCCGGCGCAGCACGGCCCGGCCGCCCAGGGGGCGGCGCAGCGCGGCCTCGTCCAGCACCGACCACAGCCGGGGCCCGTCGGCCCGGTCCAGGAGCCGCTGACGCCTCATCTGCAGGCCGACGCGGCGGTCGATGTCGGACTCGGGCGCCCCCTGGTGCCGCAGCCGGATCGCCGCACGCGCGTAGTCCTCGGTCTGCAGCAGGCTGTGCACCAACTGGACGTCGAACGTGCGGATGGTGGCCGCCGCCTCCTCCAGCCCGACGTAGACCTCGAACCGCCCCGGCAGCAGGTCGTTGTACTGGTGCCACCAGCCGGGGGTGCCCGCCTGCTCGGCGAGCGCCAGCATCGCCTCCCGTTCCGCGCTGTCGAGCACGCCGTACAGGGTGAGCAGGTCGGCCACGTCGCGCCGTTTGAAGGGGGTGCGACCCAGCTCCAGCCGGCAGATCTTGGAGGTGGAGGCGCGGATGGCGTACCCGGCCTGGTCGCGGCTGATGTTCCTGGCCTCGCGGAGCCGGCGCAGCTGGGCGCCGAGCATCATGCGCACCACGGTCGGCCCGCCCCGCCGTACGTCCGGAGAGACGGCGCCCTCCGGTCGAGCCGAGATCATTGCTGTCCCTCCCCGATTCGGTTCCCGCCGGCCACGCCGACCGGTGACGGGATGCTAGCGGGCAAGCGGCGGCCGTAATCACGTTTTCAGGTCGTCCCGAGTGGTTGCGCGCCCAAGCTTGATCGGAAAGTATGGTGCGTGACGCGGATCTGCCAGCCACGAACGGAGAACACCGGCGCGGGTGCGGCCGTCTCTCCGTTCCGACCACTCCGAGGTCCCATGAGCGACACTCCCCCAGCCGACGAGCCCGGCGTCCGCAGGATCGACCGCAGCGTGCCGCACTCGGCGCGCGTCTGGAACTACTTCCTCGGCGGCAAGGACCACTATCCCGTCGACAGGGAGGCGGGAGAACGGATCCACGCCGTCTTCCCCGGGATGGTGGACATCGCCCGCCAGTCCCGGCAGATGCTCATCCGCACCGTCAAGTACCTCGCCGGCGAGGCGGGAATCCGCCAGTTTCTCGACATCGGCACGGGCCTGCCGACCGTCGACAACACTCACGAGGTCGCCCAGCGGCTCGCCCCGTCGTCCCGGATCGTGTACGTCGACAACGATCCCCTCGTGCTGGTGCACGCGCAGGCGCTGCTGACCAGCACCCCCGAGGGCGCCACCGACTACATTGAGGCCGACGTACGCGACCCCGGCCACATCCTGCGGGAGGCGGCCAGAACGCTCGACTTCGCGCAGCCGACCGCGCTCATGCTGATGGGCATCCTCGGCCTGGTCGCCGATTACGACGAGGCGCGGGAGATCGTGCGCAGCCTGCTGGCGGCCCTGCCCTCCGGCAGCTATCTCGCCCTGTACGACGGCACCGACACCGACCCGGCGTACGTCGAGGCGCTGCGCGGTTACAACTCGGGCAGCGGCGCCACGCCGTACACGCCGCGCAGCCCCGCGCAGATCGAGGGCTTCTTCACCGGCCTGGAGCTGCTCGAGCCGGGCATCGTCTCGGTGTCGCGCTGGCGGCCGGAGGACAACCCGTGGGGCGAGCCCCGGGAGGTGGCCTGCTACGGGGGCGTCGCGCGCAAGCCCTGATCCTCGGGGTACGGCCCCCGGGCGGAACGACTTAGCCCTGCCCCCGGAAAAATCGCCACCGCTCGGGCCGCCCCGGCTCCAGATGATCCGGTCAGGTAGTCCGATGCCGTTGCCCGATGCGTCCAGGGCCGCGGATGGTTCGTACCGATGACGCGCGGGAGCCGTACCGCGGCGAATGCGCGGAAACCCGGCACCACCTCGAACCACCCGAGAAGTCCGAGGTAGTGCCGGGCGATGGCGGTGACGGCCCGCGCCGATCAGACGACGCCCTTATCTCCCACCGGCCGCCGGTGAGGGACACGGCGGAGCAACGAGACGAGGCTCACCCGCAGTTGCCGGGGCCGTTGGCGATGAGCGACTTGAGGGTGCAGGTGGTGATGCGCGGGTAGTAGGGGCCCATCACCTCGGCCGCGGACTCCCAGTTGCCGTTCTCGGGCACGTTCTGGACGGCCTCCTTGAAGCCCGGGTCGACGACCATGTTGCGCAGCATGATCGCGTGCGGGTAGTTCGGCTTGTCGAGCGAGAACGGCAGGAAGGTCACGCCCGGCACCTTCTCGATCCGGGCGCGCTGCGCCTCGGTGCCGACCACGTAGGTGTACTCGCCGTCGGCGTTGAGCCGGGTCTGGTCGTCCGCGCGGCACCCGTAGTCGACCTCGTCGCCGACGCGGTTGACGACCACCGGGCGCTGGGGCAGCCACAGGTTCGTGCACATCGACCAGTACCGCACGTCGGCGTCGGGCGCGGGCCACGGCGAGGGGTGGGAGCCGGGCGTGTGCCGCGGCGCCTTGCCCCGGATGACGTAGACCTTGTCCGAGATCTGCGCGGGCGGGGTCACGTTCGCGATCAAGTACGCCGAGTCCGCGTTCGGGAACAGGGCGTCCCCATCGCCCTCGCCCGGCCGGTAGAAGTTCTCCGTCTGCCCCGGCTGGAGAACACCCGCGGCGGCGACCTGCTTCCGGACGAACTCGGAGGTGCCTTCGCCGGGCTCGCACCGCGGCACCGGCACCGAGACGCCGTCGCGCTCGAAGGTCACCTCCGGCAGCGGGACCCGGTCGAAGTCGCCACCGGCCGGCATGTAGACGCGCAGCACGACGTAGTTCCCGGTGCCCTCGGGCGTGCCCTCGCGCGCGAGCGGAAGCGTGTTGACCTGGCCGGGAGACACGTCCTCACGCAGCGTCAGCGTGTACTGACCGCCGGGCTCGGCCTGCCGCTGCCAGGGGTTGACGCTGCCCTCGTCCGCTTCGATGCGGTGGTCCGTCAGGTACGACTTGACGCCGTTGCGCTCGAACGTCCCGGTGTTCTCCTGGTACACGTTGAACGAGGCGTACCGGCTGTCCGGGAACCGCCCGGTGAGCTTGATGCGCAGCCCCTCCTGCACCTTGTACGGCAGCACCCAGTACGCCGCCGCGGTGTCGGGGAAGAAGGCGTTCCGCGTGTCCGCGCTGATCTTGATGCCCCAGGCGCACTCGGGCGTCTCCGGTGCCGCCGTCACCCGCTCGGCGACGGCGGGCGACGCCGAGACGACCGGCGCGCCGACCGCCGCGCCGACGCCCAGCGCCAGGCACAGCCGCTGGAACAGCCCGAGACTGCGGGCCGGTTTCGCTGTCGACATACGAAGATCACCTTTCTGTCGATGAATCACGGATGCGCCGCGCACAGACCCCGCCGACGGGCGCGCCTCGGCCCCTCCCCGTGCGGCCCCCTCGACGGCGCGGAGAGGTGACGGGTACGGCCAGGCCGGGCCGGACAGGCGTCGCGGGCGGCCCTGGCCGCGAGGGCCGCGAGGACACGGCCGGGACCTCGGCCAGGGCATCCCCCGAGCGCCGCGATCGGCCGAGGCACGCCCGGCCCCGCGCCGAGCCCGCGAGGCGTACGCGGCCGGATGAACGAACAGGTCAGTTCCGGGTGCGGGCCACCTCGGCGGCGACGGCGCGGAAGACGGTCAGCGCCTCCTCCTGGTCGACCCGGCCGTGCTGGGGCGAGACGACCGACTTGGCGATCACCACGTCGTGCTCCGGGGAGACGTAGATGTGCCGGCCGCCGAGGCCTGCCGCCATGAAGTCCTTCTCGCCGGGGCCGCCGAGCCACCAGTGCAGGCCGTACCGTTCGAGCGCCGGGGTGTTCGTCGAGATCATCGTGGCGGCCGCCGCGAGGGCGGCCACCGCTGCCGCGACCGGCCGCGCGCCGCGGCGTGGCCGGTGCCGGGTGGTGCTGCGGTTGGGCACGATTCCTCCTTGGACCGTCGCGGGCCGCGTGCCCGCGTACCGGCCAGGGATCGTGGCCTTCTTTCTTGGCATATTTCTGGCAACCGTCCGGCGGCGCGGCCGGCCCGGCCGTCGGCGCCGGCTCGCCGCCGGGCCGCGGCGCCGTACCTCGAAGCGGGCGGGCTCGCCGAGCCGGAGATCCACCCGGGGCCGTGGGCCGGCGTCGGCCTGGTGCGCGAAGGCGCGGGCACCGCGCTCGCCGGGTCCTACGACGAGGTCGCATCGCTGCTGCGCGAGTACGCGGC
Organism: Microbispora sp.; assembly: GCA_019689655.1. Classification (GTDB taxonomy): domain Bacteria; phylum Actinomycetota; class Actinomycetes; order Streptosporangiales; family Streptosporangiaceae; genus Microbispora. Next base: position 1,801 of record JADGHC010000207.1, on the reverse strand, counting down.
AGCCGGCGTCGACGAGTTCATCCTCTCCGGCTGGCCCCACCTTGAGGAGGCCTACCGTGTCGGCGCACCGATCGTCTTCCGCAGGTCACGGCTTCGGCTGGACATTCCCGGGCGGTACGCGCAAGACATGCGCCGGTAACACGCCGTGGCGATGATGGTCACGGTGCGCGTGCGGGCGGATCGTCGTGCGCCGGGGCCGTCGCTCCGGTGGCGGTGGTCCCCCGATGCCGCGACGGGCAGCGTGACCGGGTGGCATGACGGGCGGCGTGAGCGGGGGGGATGACGAGATGCGCCAGTTGACGGCACTCGACGCGCAGTTCCTGAGCGTGGAGTCGGCGACGACCGCGGCCCATGTGGCGGGCGTCGTCGTGCTCGACCCGTCGACATCCCCGTCCGGCGCCCTCACCCGGGGCGCGCTGCTCGCCCTGCTGCGCGAGCGGCTGCACCTCGCCCCGCCGCTGCGGATGCGGCTGGCCGACGTACCCCTGTGGCTCGACCGGCCGTACTGGATCGACGACCCGGACGTGGACCTCGACGCGCACGTCCACGAGGCCACCCTTCCGGCGCCCGGCGGGGAGCGGGAGCTCGCGGCGTACGTGGCCGGTGTCCACGCGCGGCGGCTCGACCGCGGGCGGCCGCTGTGGGAGGCGCACCTCATCCACGGCCTGGCGGGCGGCCGCTGCGCCCTCTATGTGAAGGTGCACCACTGCGCCATCGACGGCGTGTCGGGCTCGGAGTTCCTCACCGCGCTGCTCGACCCGTCGCCGCAGCCGCGCCGGGTGGAGGCACCCCCGGTCCCGGCCCCGCAGCAGGCCCCCAATCTCCTCACGATGCTCGCCGGGGCCATCACCCGGTCGATCGTCCAGCCGGTCGAGGCGCTGTGCTCGCTCGCCCGCACCGCCGCCGACCTGGACGCGATCCCGGTGGTGGCGGCGCTGCCCGACGCCCGGCTCGTGGCCCAGGCCGCCCGGGCGCTCGCCGGAGACTCCCGGCCGCTTCCCGAGACGCCGCCGCTGGTCGCACCGCGCACCCCGTTCAACGGCCCGATCTCCGGGAGGCGGGAGGTCGCCTTCGGTTCCGTGCCGCTGGCGGAGGTCAGAAAGGTGGCCAGGGCCTTCGGCATGGGCCCGAACGACGTGGTGATGACGCTGTGCGCCTCGGCGCTGCGGCGCTGGCTGATCGCCCACGACGCGCTGCCCGGCCGGCCGCTCGTGGCGGCGGTGCCGGTGGCGTTGCGCCATTGCGTGAGGGGTTCGGCCCGGGACGCCGGAGACGGCCGGGTCGGCAACCGTATCTCGGCGATGATCACACCGCTGGCCACGGACGTCGCCTCCCCGAGGGAACGGCTGGCGGCCGTCCGCTCGGCGCTGGCCGCCGCCAAGCGGCGCTTCGCCGTCTCCCACCGCACCTGGCTCGACGACGTGTGCGCGATGGTGCCGAACGCCTTCGCGGTGCTGGCCACGCCGGTGGTGTTCCGCCTCGCGGGAGTCGCGGGGGCGGGTGTCAACCTCATCGTGTCGAACGTGCCCGGTCCCCGCCGGCCGTTGTACCTGTGCGGCGCCCGGATGCTCTCCTATCACCCGCTGTCTGTGGTCACCGACGCCACCGGCGGGATCAGCATCACCTGCGCGTCCTATGACGGCCGGCTGGACTTCGGCGTCGTGGCCTGCCCGACCCGGCTGCCGGACGTCTGGAGCGTGATCGGGCACCTGCGCGAGGCGATGGACGAGCTGCTGGGCCTGCTCGACGACGCCCACCCCGAGCCCGCGCGGGCTCGGCAGCCCCCGTCCCCGCGGGACCA
>JADGHC010000206.1 GCA_019689655.1 Microbispora sp. | reverse complement strand
GCTCGGCGGGCTCGGTCGTGACGCGCACCCCGAACACGGCCGTCTTCCCGCAGTCCACGTCGCCGAGGTCGGCGGCCACCGGGAACGCGTAGAACGTACGGCCCGAGAGCGTACGGGTGTCGGCCGCCGCCCTCCGGCCGTCGCGGGTGAAGACGGTGGAGACCTCGACCGGGCCCCTGCCCGTGGTGCGCACCGTTACGGCCGCCGTCTTGCCGTCCCAGTAATCGATCGCCACGTCCTCGACGGTGGGCGCCGGGCAGGGCACCCCGGTGAGTCTCAGGGTGCGCGTACGGGTGCCTCCGCGGGCGGCCGGGACCGTGGACACCTCGACCCGCCGGTAGACGGTGGTCCCGCAGGCGGGGGAGGGGAAGGGCTGCTGCAGGCCCATGTGGTAGGAGGTGGCGCCCCGCAGCGCGATCGTCTGCGGCGGCGCGGCGGTGAGCGCGTCCGGTGACGGTCCGGAGGAGAAACGCGCGGTGAGCAGGACCCGGGCCGCCGTGCTCGTCCGCACGTCGACCATGACCGCCTGGCCGTCGAACGCCGCGATGCCGAGGTCCGTCACCCGGACCGGTGCGGGTGACGAGGACGCACCCATGTGCGAGGGGGTGGCGCCCGGCTCCGAAGACCCCGGTGTTCCCGGTGTTCCCGGTGTCTCCGGCGGCACGGCCGGCCCGGTGGACACCGACGACACCGGCGTGCCGGACAGATCGGGCGGTATCGCTCCGGCGTCCTCGTCCGCTCCCGTCTCGTCGTCCGGTACCGTCTCGCCGGGGGTCGTGCCGTCCGGGGTGACCGGATCGTCCGAGGCCGGGGGCGGCACCGCGGGGGCGCTCCGCGACGGCGGGGTGAGCAGGGTGTCTTGCGCCACGGGGGTCTGCCGGCCCGCCGCGACCACCGCCACGATCACGGCGGCGGACAGCACGGCGGCGCCGATGGCGAACCGCGGTGCGAAGCGCGTGAGCCGTTCGGACAGCACGGTCTGGGCGAGCGCCGTGGACGCCTCGATCGGCTCTGCGGGAGCGGCCAGGGGGAACGTGAGCGCCAGCAGGGTCGCCAGTTCGGCCAGGTGCCGCCGGCCGCGCTGCTCCCAGCCGGGCCCGTACGCGGCGCTCGCGGCGGCCTCCAGATCGGCGATGAAAGCCCGTGCGGTGGGCGGCCGGTCCGCCGGGTTCTTGGCCATGCCACGCGTGATCAGGCCCCGCACCGAGCTCGGCACGTCCGCCGCCGGAATGGGGGCGCTGCGGTGGAGCATGCGCAGCGTCGTCAGGTCCTCGGCCCGGTACGGCCGGCGCCCGGTGAGGCACTCGTAGAACACGCAGGTCGCCGCGTAGACGTCGGCGGCGGGGCCGGCGAGCCCGCCGTACCACTGCTCCGGAGCCATGTAGGGCGGCGTGCCCGCGGGCGCCTCCGGCGAGCGGCTCGGCGTCGCGATGCCGAAGTCCGACAATTTGCTGGTCCCGTCGGCCTGGACCAGCACGTTCTCCGGCTTGTAGTCACGATGGACGATGCCCGCGGCGTGCGCGGCCGACAGACCCTCCAGCGAGCCCTTCAATACGACCAGCGCCGCCTCCGGGCTGGTCGCGCCGTGCTCGGTGAGGATCCGGCGCAGCGAGACCCCGTCGACGAGCTCCATGACGATCGCCGCGCCGTCGCGCGCCTCGACGTACTCGTAGAGGCGGACGATGTTGGGATCGTTCAGCTCCACCATGATCCGGGCCTCCTGCCGGAACCCGGCGAGGAAACGCCGATCCCGCCGCAGTTCCTCGCGCAGGTACTTGATCGCCACGTAGGCGCCGGTGGTCACGTAGGTCGCCAGCACAACCCGCCCGGCGCCGCCCGCGCCGAGTTCGCGCACCTCCCGGTAGCCCGGTACCGACCAGGCGTTCATGACGCCGCCCCCTCGGATCAGGTCGTCACTGAAAGACCAATCCCTGCTGCGCGTGGCCCGGGCGGTGTCCCGCTGCGTCGCAGTCCCACCCCGTTCGCTCGCGACGGGCGTGCCAGACACTCCCGGCCCTGACTCAACGTCTCATCCGTAAGGGCGGTTGTCACCGGAGCAAAAAAGTCACCTCGCGGATGTAGTCCCGGCCTGCGGGGTCATGCGTACGGCGAGGTCGCGGGCACGGGACACGCGTACGCCGCCCGGTACGCCTATCGTGCTTCCATGCCGCGCAACCTCATCCTGTCCGGGGGAGTGGCCCACGACTTCCCCGCCACCTCAGCCGCCCTCGCGCACGTGCTCGCCGAGGCCGGCGTCGAGTCGGAGATCACCGAGGACATCGCCGGAGCCCTGGCCGGGCCGCCGCCGGTCGACTTGATCACGGTCAACGCGTTCCGGTGGACGATGAGCGGCGACGACTTCGCCGATGAGCGGGACCGCTGGCGCTTCGAGACGCCGGAGTCCGTGCGGCGGACGCTGCTCGGGCACCTCGCCGGGGGCGGCGGGCTGCTCGCCGTGCACACCGCCTCGATCTGCTTCGACGACTGGCCCGAGTGGGCCGAGATCCTCGGCGGCGCCTGGAAGTGGGGCACGTCCCACCACCCGCCGATCGGCCCGGCGCGGGTCCGGCTCGGCACCGGTCATCCGATCGTCGACGGCCTGCCCGGCTTCGAGGTGACCGACGAGGTCTACACCGACCTCGACGTCCTGCCGGACGTGCAGCCGCTGGCGTACGCGGGGGACCAGCCCCTGCTGTGGGCGAGAACCGTGGCGGGCGGCAGGGTGGTGTACGACGCGCTCGGCCACGACACCAGGTCGTACGCGAACCCGGTGCGCCGTGCCCTGCTGCGGCGGGCGGCCCGGTGGCTGACCTATGCGTCGGGGATGTAACGCAGCGCCTCGCGGCGGCTGATCCCGCTGATGCCCATGTGGTTCACGTACCGGAGCACCTCCTCCGGGTTGGTCTTCCCGTACTCCCGCAGCGCCCAGCCGATCGCCTTACGGGCGAAGAAGTCGGTGTCCGACAGGCTCGGCTCGATGCAGGCGTAGAGCAGATGGACGTCGGTCTGCTCCTTGAAGGAGATCTGGCACAAGATGGCGGTGCGGCGCTTCCACAGGTTCGGGTCGTGCGCCCACTCCAGCACCTGCCGCCGCATGCTCTCCGGGTACAGCCGCAGCAGTGTGCCGATCTGGTGCACGGCGATGTCGTCGACCAGGTCCCACCAGGCCCCCGTGACGATCATCTCCTCGTACATCGGCACGGTGTAGAGCGTCTGCCAGGGCCGGTAGAAGCGGTGCCCGGACAGCTCGATCGCGGCGTAACGCTCCTCGCGGTACTCGGCCTCGCGCCACAGCGTCAGCACCGCCCTGCGCCACTCGGGGGCGCTGCTCAGCCGGTGCTCGGCGAAGACCTTGCGCAGCACGGGGCGGCGGCGCACGGCCGGCACCCCGAGGAACGGCATCTCCGACTTCATGTACGACCGCATGGAGGCGGCGCGTGCCGGGTCGGCGGCCTCGGTCAGCGCGAGCCGTACGGCCTTGAGGAGCGTCATCATGGCTGGCTCGTCCGTTCGCCGGTCGCCAAGCCGTCGAACAGCAGCTTGACGAAGTTGTCGGCCAGCGCGTCGGTGTCGAGCCTGCCGCCGGGGCGGAACCAGCGCACGGTCACCCAGATCGTGTCGCGGATCATCCGGTAGGTCAGCTTGGGGTCGACGTCGGGGCGGAACTGCCCGATCGCCTGGCCATTCTTGATCTGCTCCACCCAGATGCGCTCGACCTCGTCCTCGGCGCGCACCAGGTAGTCGAACCGGTTTCCGGGCAGCGAACGCAGGTAGTTCCAGTCGTTCTGCATGACCGTGATGGCCGCCCGGTGATCCTCCAGCGTGCCGAAACCGATGCGGACCATCTCCGCCAGGACCGAGCGGGGGTCGGAGCGTGTGTTCAGGGCCGCACGGTAACGGGAGATCAGATCCTCGAGGAAGGTGCGCAGCACCTCGTCGACGATCGTCTCCTTGGAGTCGAAGTGGTGGTAGAGGCTGCCGGACAGGATGCCGGCCTCCAGCGCGATCTCCCGCACGGTGGTGGCCTGGAAGCCCTTGCGTGCGAACAACTCGGCGGCGAGCTTGACGAGATGGTCGCGCCGTTCGGACGCCGAACCCGCCGCCCCCCGTTTCGCCTTTACCGGCGCGGCCGTACCGCCGGAGTCCTTACGCTGGTTCACGGCACCCATTATGGCTGTCGAGCAAGAGCTTGCTCGCATTCTTGCCTCGTCCGGTCTCCCGCGCGGCCGGACCGGGTGGCGGTCACGATCGGCAAGCAGGTCGAACATCCCCGCGTGGCCGAACCCGGTAGGGCAGGATCGAATCCATGGCGAAAATGGGGTATCCGTTCACCTTGGGGGTGGCGTCAGGAGAGCCGTTATCCGACGGCGTGATCCTGTGGACCCGTCTGGCCCCCGAGCCGTTGCATCCGACCCTGCCCGGCGGCATGCCGAACCGGGCGATGTCCGTACGGTGGGAGCTCGCCGAGGACGAGGCGTTCACGAAGGTCGTCCAGTCGGGCACCGCGCCCGCGCAGCCGGACTGGGCGCACAGCGTGCACGTACGGGTGTCCGGGCTGCGGCCGGCGGCCGACTACTTCTACCGCTTCTCCATCGAGGGCCACGTCAGCCCGGTGGGCCGCACCAGGACCGCGCCCGCCCCGGACTCGACCGCCCCCGTCCGTTTCTGCTTCATCTCCTGCCAGCGCTACGAGCACGGTTACTTCACCGCGCTGCGCCACCTCGCCGACGAGCGGCCCGACCTGGTCCTCCACCTCGGCGACTACATCTACGAGTACGGCAAGCCGAAGAACCCCAAGCCGGGCCGCTGGGTGCGCCCGCTGGAGTCGACGGCCGAGTGCACGACGCTCGGCGCCTACCGCGACCGGTACGCCCGCTACAAGATGGACCCGGACCTGCAGGCCGCGCACGCCGCCGCGCCGTGGGTCGCGATCCCCGACGACCACGAGGTGCGCGACAACTGGGCGGGCGCGCTGCCCGGCGACGGCGGCAGCCCCGCCGCCTTCCTCAAGCGCAGGGCGGCCGCGTTCAAGGCCTACTACGAGCACCAGCCGCTGCGCGTGCGCCCGTCCGGGGCGAACCTGCAGAACTACCGCCGGCGGACGTACGGCCGGGTGGCCGACTTCCTGCTCGCCGACACGCGGCAGTACCGCGAGGGGCGCGACATGCTCGGCGCCGAGCAGGAGAAGTGGCTGACGGAACGGCTGTGCGGATCCACCGCCCGGTGGACGGTGCTCGCCCAGGCCGTGTTCTTCTCCCGGCGCAAGTTCCCGCACGAATCCGTCAGCGCCGACGCCTGGGACGGCTACCCCGGCTCGCGCGCCCGCGTGCTCGCCGCCGCCCCCGACGGGCTGGTCGTGCTGAGCGGCGACGTGCACAGCGCGTACGCCTGCGACGTGCGCGAGGACTGGGCGGACCCGGCCTCCCGCGCCCTCGGGGTGGAGTTCGTCGGCCCGTCGGTGACGAGCATGCCGGGCATCACCGACGCGAGCGCGATCCTCGCCCTCAACCCCCACATCGCGTTCTTCGACAGCCGCCACGGCTACGTCTCCTGCGTGGCGGACATGGAGAACTTCCGCGCGGAGTACCGCGCCGTCGCCTTCGTGGACCGTCCCGGCGCGCCGGTGACCACGATCGCCGCCTTCGAGGTGAAGGAGAACCGGCTCCACCGCGTCGACTAGAGGATAGGAAACTTTCCTATTAAATTGCGGGGCATGCCTGATCGATGCCCTGCGGGCGCAGCATGAAGCGAAGCCCCGACCTGCTCCGCCTGGCCGACACCGTCCTGCTGCCCGGCTTCATCGGCACCACCGCCCCCGACTGGGTGCGGCGGCGGCTCGCCGGCGGGCTCGCCGGTGTGGTGCTGTTCTCCCGGAACATCGACACCCCGGCCCAGCTCGCCGCGCTGACCTCGGCCCTGCGCGCGGAGAACCCCGACATCCTGATCGGCATCGACGAGGAGGCGGGGGAGGTGACGAGGCTGGAGGCCCGTACGGGCAGCTCCCGGCCGGGCAACTACGCCCTGGGCGTCGTGGACGACCTGGAGCTGACCGAGCGGGTGGCCCGCGACATCGGCCGGGACCTGCGGGCGGTTGGGGTGAACATCGACTTCGCCCCGGCCGCCGACGTCAACTCCAACCCGGACAACCCGGTCATCGGCCTGCGGTCGTTCGGCCCCGATCCGCTGCTCGTCGCGCGGCACACGGCCGCCTGGATCCGCGGCCTGCAGTCCACCGGCGTGGCGGCCTGCGCCAAGCACTTCCCCGGGCACGGCGACACGTCGGTCGACTCCCACCACGGACTGCCGCGCGTCACGGCGTCCCGCGACGAGCTGGCCGAGGTCGAGCTGCGGCCGTTCCGGGCGGCCATCGAGGAGGGCGTGCAGGCGATCATGACCGGCCACCTGCTGGTCCCGGCGTACGACGACGAACTGCCCGCGACGCTGAGCCCCCGCATCCTCACCGGCCTGCTGCGAGAAGAGCTGGGCTTCGACGGCCTGATCGTCACCGACGGGATCGAGATGCGCGCGGTCTCCGCCCGGTACGGCCTGGGCGGCGCGAGCGCGATGGCCGTGGCGGCGGGGGCCGACGCGGTCTGCGTGGGCGGGGAGAACGCCGACGAGGCGACCCACGAGCACATCCGCGACGCCATCGCGGACGCGGTCGCCGAGGGCAGGCTGCCGGAGGAGCGGCTGGCCGCCGCCGCGGCGCGGGTGCGCGCGCTGACGGCCTGGCAGGCGCGGGCCGTGCCCGCGGCCGGCGGCGGGGACGGCGCCGGGCTGGCCGCCGCCCGCCGGGCCGTACGGGTGACCCGGCGCACGGCCGCCGGTGTGCTGCCGCTGACGGCCGCGCCGCACGTGGTGGAGCTGGCCCCGGAGACCAACCTCGCGATCGACAAGGGCATGCCGTGGGGTACGGGGGAGCCGCTGAGCAAGCTGCTGCCCGGCACCACCGTCGCCCGGCTGCGGCAGGACGACCTGCACAACGGCGTCGCCGCCGCGGTGCTGCGCCGGGCCGCCGACCGGCCCCTCGTCATCGTGGTGCGGGACGCCCACCGGCACCCCTGGCAGACCGACCTGCTGGAGCGCCTGCTGGCCGCCCGACCGGACGGCATCGTGGTGGAGATGGGCCTGCCGGGCCGTACGGACCTGGGGGCGGTCCACATCGCCACCCACGGCGCAGCCCGGGTCTGCGGGCAGGCGGCGGCCGAGGTGCTCGCCGGCCTCGCATGACATGCCCATAGCATTGGTCGCTACTGACATGCCGATGGGAGTTTCATGAAGGTCGCCTACGTCACCACCGACCATCCGCTGGCCCGGCAGGACGACGAGCGGGAGATCGCCCTGGCCGCCTGGCTCGGGGCCGGCATCGAGGGCGCGCCGGTGAACTGGCGGGACCCGGACGTCGACTGGTCGGACTTCGACGCGGCCGTGGTCCGCTCGCCCTGGGACTACATCCTCTACCGGGACGAGTTCGTCGCCTGGGCCCACCGGGTGGCGTCGGTGACGCGGCTGCTCAACCCGGCGCCTGTGATCGAGTGGAACACCGACAAGACCTACCTGCGCACGCTCGGCGTGCCCACCATCCCCACGCACTGGCCGGAGTCCGGCACGGACCTGCCCGAATGGGACGAGTACGTGGTCAAGCCCGCCGTCTCGGCGGGGGCCCGCGACACGATCCGCACCACGGACCGGGAGACCGCCGCGGGCCACACGGCGAAGCTGCTCGGCGAGGGCCGCACGGTCATGGTCCAGCCGTACGTCCCGTCGGTGGAGCAGGAGGGCGAGCTGTCGCTGCTGTACTTCGGCGGGCGGTTCAGCCACGCCGTACGGCGGCACCCGATGCTCACCGGGGTGGCGGAGACCGCGGAGAACCGCGCCACGCTGCGCGACCCGGACGACGACCAGTTCGCCCTCGCCGAGCGGATCCTGGCCGCGGTGCCGCACGACCTGCTGTACGCCCGGGTGGACCTGGTGCGGATGCCGGACGGCGAGCCGGTCCTGATCGAGCTGGAGCTCACCGAGCCCTATCTGTTCCTGCGCAGCGAACTGGCCGCGCCCGATCTGTTCGCCGAGGCCCTCGCCGAGATGCTCAAGGGCTGAGCGGGCGCACTTGCCCGGCGGCGGCGAGGGCCAGCCGTACGGCGTCCGCCGGGTCGGCGGCGGTCGCCGGCCCGGGCACCGGGCGGCCCTCGGCGTCGAGGATTCGCCAGCCGCCGAGGGTGATCACGGGGGTGCCGCCCCGCTGGGCGAGGGCCAGCTCCGACAGGGTCCCCCAGGAGCCGCCCACGACGACGACCGCGTCGGCGGCCCGCACGATCAGCGCGTTGCGGGCCTCGCCCAGGCCGGTGGGAAGGGCCACGGTGAGGTCCGGGTTCGCCCCGGCACGGTCCCGGCCGGACAGCACGCCGACCACGACGCCCCCGGCCTCCCGCGCGCCCGCCGCCGCGGCGGCCATCACCCCGCCGTACCCGCCGCACAGCACGACCGCGCCGCGCTCGGCGAGCAGGCGGCCCACGGTGCGGGCCTGCTCCGCCTCCCGCGGCGTGCACTCGCCGGGCCCGCACACCGCGATCTGCCGCGACGGGATCTGCCGCGACGGGATCTGCCGCGACGGGATCTGCGGCATCGGGACCTGAGACATGCGGACAGGCTATGCGGACAGGCCGCCGTCCACCGGGATCACGGCGCCGGTCAGATAGGACCCGGCCCGGGAGGCCAGGAAGATCGCCGTGCCCGCCATGTCGTCGGGCCTGCCGATCCGGCCCAGCGGGACGCTGCTTTCGATCGCGCCGCGCATCTGGGGATCGTCGAGCGCGAAGGCCATCATCTTCGACTCGAACGGCCCGGGCGCGATCGCGTTGACCGTGATGAACTCCTTGGCGAGCTGCCGGGCCAGGTGCCGGGTCAGCATGTGGACGCCCGCCTTGGCCGCCGAATAGGCGTAGTTCTCCATGACCGGCACCCGGAGCCCGTCGATCGACCCGATGTTGATCACGCGTGCCGGGTCGCCGGGCGACGCGGCGGCCCGCAGCAGCGGCAGAAGGCGGCGGGTGAGGAAGAAGACGCCTTTGACGTTGATGTTCCAGAGCTTGTCGAAGGCGTGCTCCGGATACTCCTCCAGCGGCGCGCCCCAGGTCGCCCCCGCGTTGTTGACGAGCACGTCGAGCCGGCTCTCCCGCTCCGACACCGCCCGGGCCAGCGTCTCGACGCCTTCGGGGGTGGACAGGTCCGCCGGTACGGCACGGCAGCCCAGCTCGGCGGCCGTGGCCTCCAGCTCGTCCTTCTTCCGCGAGGAGATGTAGACGGTGGCGCCCGCGTCGAGGAACCCCCGCGCGATCATCTTCCCGATCCCGCGGGAGCCGCCCGTGACGACGACCGTCTTGCCTTCCACCGAGAACAGAGTCATGAAGGCAGCATACCGACCGGTCGGTTCCTCTGTCCCAGGGCCGCCTGTCGTCGTGCCGGTCCACGGCGGGCGTACGGCCGCGCCGAGGCCGGCGGCGCACCTTGAGCCCGCCGGGGGGACGGGGTGCGCCCCGCGTGGTTCGCGGCTTCGGGATGATGGTGTGGCGCTGGAGCGTTCCAGGAGGCGTCGTAGGTGTGACCGCCGGGGGACGGTGCCCGGACGCCGGCGGCGGGGAATCGTCGATGGTGTGCCTGCAGGAGATGTCGCTCGGGGTGTCGACGGCGTACAGGTGGCGGATGTGAACGACCGGATTCTTCCGGGCCCTGCCCGTCCTCGGGCCGGGAGAGCACCCCGTGCCTCCCCATGACGCCGCGGAGGGCCGGAGTCTGACCGCGTCTGCCGGTGTTAACGGTGGCGCGTCCTGGCGGGCGAGCAGGACTGTCTCTTATACAAAAAAGACACTGCCGACG
>JADGHC010000205.1 GCA_019689655.1 Microbispora sp. | reverse complement strand
GGGCCCCGGGGGGTCCGCCCCCCCGCGGGGGGGGGGTACCACTAGCCGGCGCGGGCGGCCACCCACGGCCGCCCGCTCGTCTCGTCTCACTCGGCTTCGCGCGGGGTCCGCCACATGACGAGGATGTTGCGGTTGCGCCCGTCGACGCGGTCGTAGCGGAACTCGTCGAGCCGGCCCAGGGCCAGGAGCAGGCCGTATCCGCCCTCCTCGCGGAGCGCGGGAGCGGCGGCGAGCCGGGGCGCGGGGTCGTAACTCCTCGGGTCGAACGGCGGCCCGTCGTCCTCGACGCGCACCCACACCCGCTTGGTGTCCACCCCGCCCTCCAGGTCGATCACACCCCCGCGTCCGGCGTAGCCGTGCTGCGCGATGTTCGTCGTGATCTCGTCGGCCGCGAGGCGCAGCCAGTACGCCTGACGGGTGTGCAGGCTGCCGATGCGGGCCAGCCCGAGGACGAACTCGGCCACTTTTCCGGCGAACTGCGCGCCGGCGTCCAGTCGGAGTCGGCACCCGATCATCAAGCCTCCGCGGCCTGCCGCTCGGCGGACTCCTGCATCACGACGGTGCGGTCCAAGCCGGTCATCCGGATGGTCTCCGCGACCTCCGGCCGGGTGCCCACCAGCACGATCTGCGCGCCCCTCGGCAGCTTCTGGTGGGCGAACAGCAGGCAGCGGATGCCCGCCGACGACATGTACGTCAGGTCGGAGACCAGCAGCACCAACCTGCGCGCCTGGGCGGCGACGGCGTCGGAGATCAGCAGGTTGAGCCGGGGCGCGGACCGTCCGTCGAGCTCCCCCGAGAGCCGGATCGTCGCGGTGCCCTCGTCGATGTGCATCTTCGCGTCCAACGTCATGCTCCTTCACTCCTGTGGTGGTCCTTCCCTCGCGACCAGGACGAGCGTGGCCCTCGGGCCGATCAAGACCCTCGCCTGGTCGGCCAGCCGGGGCTCGCGTCCCGGCTCGTGGGCGTCGTGCGGCGGCGCCGCGGCCGTGTCGGCGAACAGGTGCCAGACGGTGCCCTCAGGGGGTGCGGGGAGCTCCAGGACGTGCCCCTCCCAGTGGGAGTTGGCCGCCACGTAGACGCAGTCGTATCCCCCGTCGTCCCGCACCGCGGAGAACATGACGGCGATCAGGCGGCTGTGCGGCGACCAGTCCGGCGTCCAGGCGTGCACGCCGTGCCAGCTCACCTCGGGAAGCCGCCCGTCCACGGAATGGCCGAGCGCGCCCTCCCTCCGCCGCAGGGCGGGGTGGGTTCGGCGGAACGCGATCACGTTGCGGACGAACCGGTGCAGGTCCCGGTGCTCGCGGGCGAGATCCCAGTCGATCCACGACAGCGGCCCGTCGTGGCAGTAGGCGTTGTTGTTGCCCTGCTGAGTGCGGCCCAGCTCGTCGCCGGCGAGCAGCATCGGGATCCCGTGGCTGGTCAGCAGGATCAGCAGCGCGTTGCGCACCTGCCGGGTGCGTAGCGCCAGCACCTCCGGATCGTCCGTCGGGCCTTCGTGCCCGCAGTTCCACGAATGGTTGGCCGAGTCCCCGTCGCGGTTGTCCTCCCCGTTGAGCTCGTTGTGCTTGCGGTTGTACGACACCAGATCGCGCAGGGTGAAGCCGTCGTGAGAGGTCACGAAGTTCACCGAGGCGACCGGCCCCCGGGGGCCGTAGATGTCGGTGGAGCCGGTCATGCGGGCGGCCAGCTCGCCCACGGTCCCGAGGTCTCCCTTGATGAACCGCCGCACGGCGTCGCGGTAGCGCCCGTTCCACTCCGACCAACGGCAGTACGACGGGAACGACCCCACCTGATAGAGGCCGGCCGCGTCCCACGCCTCCGCGATGAGCTTGCAGTCGCGCAGCACCGGGTCGTGGGCGAGCGACTCCAGCAACGGCGGGTTCGCCAGGACCGTGCCGTCGGGGGCGCGCCCGAGCACGGCCGCGAGGTCGAATCTGAACCCGTCGACGTGATATTCCGCCGCCCAGTGACGAAGGCAGTCGAGAACGAATTCCCGCACCACCGGGTGGTTGCAATTCAACGTGTTCCCGGTGCCGCTGAAATTGTAGTAATGGCCGTCCGGCGTGAGCATGTAATAAGTGCGGTTGTCGAGGCCGCGGAACGATATCGACGGCCCCCTCTCGTCTCCTTCCGCCGTGTGGTTGAAAACCACGTCGAGCACGACCTCGATGCCCGCGCGGTGGAACTGCTTCACGAGGTTCTTCATCTCGTCGACCTGCATGCCGTACGGCCCGGAGGCCGCGTAGGAGGCCTTGGGGGCGAAGAACCCGACCGTGTTGTAGCCCCAGTAGTTGTGCAGCCCGCGCGGATTGTCGAGCTCGTCGAACTCGAAGACGGGCATCAGCTCGACACAGTTGACCCCGAGGTCGACGAGGTACGGCAGCTTCTCGACCAGGCCGGCGAACGTGCCGGGGGACCGCACCCCCGACGACGGGTGCCGGGTGAAGCCCCTGACGTGCAGCTCGTAGATGACCAGGTCCTCCGGCGGTATGCCGGGCGGCCGGTCGTCCTCCCAGTCGAAGTCGTCCAGCGCGATCCGCCCCCGGTAGGGGTACACACCGTCGCGGGGGGCGCCCCACACCTCCCGCCCGCCGACGAGCTTGGCGTACGGATCGAGGAGGATCTTCCCCGGGTCGAACCGGTGGCCGTCCTGGGGGCGGAACGGGCCGTCGGCGCGGTAGCCGTACTCGAGCGTCTCGATGTCCAGCCCCAGCTCGTCGAGCCCGAACACGGTCATGGCATACACGCCGCCCCGGCGAAACGACGGCGGGAACGGCAGTTCCACGAGGGGCGCCGCCTCTCCCCGCCGGAACAGCACGAGCGTCATGGCGGTCGCGTTGTTGGAGTAGACCGAGAAGTTGACGCCGCCCGGCACCGGGGTGGCCCCGAAGGGAAGGGGCCGCCCCGCCCGGACCGGCACGCCGCCGATCCGGTGCGTCGGGTACGCGTCGACGCGGATCTCGAGCATCGGGTCATGCCTAACGGTCGGACACAGCGGAATCGGGCGCAGCCGAGCCGGTCACGGGGAAGAGGTCGAGGAGACCGGTCGCGGCCATCACGGTCTCGATCTCGGGAGGGACGCCGGCCAGCGCGATGCGCGCGCCTGCCGCGCGGTGCAGCAGGAGCAGCACCCGCAGCCCCGCGCTCGACAGATACGTCACGCCCGACATGTCCAGCAGCACCCGCCCGTCGTCCGGCAGCAGTTCCATGAGCCGCCGCCGCACGCCGGGACCCGACCGGCCGTCGATCTCCCCGGTCAGCGCGATCACCGTCGTCCCGTCGCGTGCGAACGTGCCGACCAGCACGACCGGCTCGGTCATCGGTACTCCTTCGTCGACGTGGTCATCGGGCTCGTACGGAGGCTCAGCGGGGAGCAAGGTGCGCGCGGACCGTGACCGGCCGTTCGGCGTCCGGCAGCTTGACCGTGAGGCCCTCCTGGTCGAACGCGGAGTAGGGCCTGCCGTCCACCTCGACCCAGTCGAGGCGCACCGTGCCGGGCGGCAGCGCGTCCGGCGCGACCCGCAGCACCCGGTCGGGGAACCCGTCGGGACGCGGCCGGAACCACAGGCTCAACGGCTCACGGTCGAGGAGCAGGCGCTGGTAGACCGTCGCCAGGAAGCACAGCTCGGCGGCGTGGCACATGCTCATCGAGTGGCTGCCCTTCAGCCGCTCGGTCCCCACCAGGTAGGGCGTGCCGTCGGCCAGGACGTTGAAGTAGACGCCGCCCTCGTCGTGGTCGAGGAAGAACGCGTTGTAGAACGCGGCGGCCTCCCGCGCCCGCCCCCGGAACTCCTCCTGCCCGGTCAGCGCGGCCAGGATCTGGTAGGCCAGGATCGCCTGCTCCTGCTGCCACCAGGCCTTGCGGTCGTGCCAGACGAAGCGGTGCACCCGCTGCCCCGGCTCCAGGGTCCGCTCGACCACGTCGTACCAGCCGCCGCGGCGCAGGTCGGCGCCGACCTCCGGCATCCGGTGGCCGATCCGCTCGGCGAGCTCGCGGTAGCCGTCCTTCGGGCGGATCGACATCATCCGCATCAGGTTCCAGGAGATCTTGAGGTTGTGCCCCACCACCGCCCTGTCCTGCTGCCAGTCCCACGTGCGGTCCGGGGACCAGTCGCCGTGGAACCGCTCCTGCACGAACGGGCTGTCGTCGCGCGGCATGTGCCGCACGATCAGGTCGAACGTCTCCTCCAGCATGTCGGCGTACCGTTCGTCGCCCGTCCCCAGGAACAGGTTGATCAGGTACGCCGGCGCGTGGTCGCCGATGGAGTTCCAGTTCTTGCGCGACCGGTTGGGCCCGAGCGACTCGTGGTGGGGGCTGAGCAGAATCGGGTCGATGTGGGAGTAGTAGCCGCCGCGCTCGGGGTCGCGGAAGAACCTGCGGAACAACCGCAGGGTGCCCTCGATGTCGGCGGCCACCTCCGGGTCGCCGGTCACCCGGAAGAACTGCGTGGGCCCGGCGAGGGCGTAGATCTGCTCATACATGGGGATGGCGTCGTAGTCGTCGCCGAACTCCGAGGTGAAGAGCTTGCGCTCGACCCCGTCCCGCACGTCGATGCCGTGGTACCAGTAGACGACGTCCTCGTCGGGGTCGACGAACCGCATGTGCTCGCGCAGATAGGCGGTGCCGCGCTCGGCCACCTCCAGGAAGTCCTCGTCGCCGGTGAGCATGTACGCCGACGACATCCCGTAGACCAGCCGGGAGATGGTGTCGGTCTCCTGCACGTGGTGGTCGGCCTTGTCGCCGCCCAGCCGCAGCACCGTGCGGTAGTCGGCGAAGTCCACCGGCCCGTCGTCGCCGAACTGGGCCCGCCGATAGAAGCGGCCCAGCTCGCGGATCTGCCGCACCCACCAGTCGGGTTGTTCGAAGGCGTACTCGTCGGGTCTGCGGCCGACGAAGACCAGCCGCTTGGCGTCGAAGGAGGCCGGCCCGCCGTCGGGATAGAAGATGCCGTGGGCGAACAGCCGCCGCCCCGGCGTGAGCAGCTCCCGCAGGTGACCGGCGGCGTCGAGGTAGGGATCGCCGAGGTTGCGCAGGAACTCGGCCGACGTGGTCGGGGTGAGCCGCGCCGTGATCGTGCGGCCCTCCGCGGTGCGCAGGTCGACGAGCCCCTGCTCGGCGTCGTACCGGGTGATCACGCCGGCCACCAGGTCGGAGTAGGTGTAGCCGCCGTGCCCGGCCGGCTCCATGCCCTCCGGCACGGCACGCCGGTCGCCCTCCCGGCCGCGTTCCTGCACGGCCGGCTCCCGCCGCGCCAGGTCGTGGCGCTCATCCGCCGGCCCGAGGCGGGCCGGCAGGCGGCGCGGCGCCACGCGCCGGGGAGCACCGGCCGTCCTGCGCCCGCGCCGCGCCGCGATCAGCTCGATCATCATGCGGGCGAAGACGTGGCAGTGGTCGGCCGTGCGCGCGGTCACCAGGTCTCCGTCGACCACCACGTCCTGGTCGGTGTAGACCGCGCCCATGTTGCGCACGTCGGAGATGAGGTTGTTGTGGCAGGTCACCCGGCGTCCCCGGACGACCTCTGCGATGGGCGACACCAGCCACATGCCGTGGCAGATGATCCCCTTCAGCACGTGTGGCAGCGCGAACGCGTGGCGCAGCAGGCGCACCGCGGGGGATGGCTCCCCCGCGACCTCGCTGTAACGCAGCCGGTCCGCCACCATGCCGGACGGCACGATGAGCGCGTCGATTTCCCGCAGGCCCTCGGCGTCGAGAGCCTCCAGGTCGCCGTCCACGGTCAGCGGTTCGCGGAACTCGTGCCCGTAGAAGGTGAGCGACGGCTGCCCCCACAGGCGGGTGACGAACCGGGTCCGCGCCCCTTCCTCCGCGAACCTGCGCTGGTAGTAATGCACCTCGGGCTCGACGAAGTCGCTCTCGATGAGGATGGCGACGGTGGCCCCGTCCAGCCTGTTCACCGGGTGCCTCCCGTGTCGAGGTCGACGAGGAACGGGCCGGGCGCGGACAGCATCCGCTCCACGGCGCGCTCCACCTGTGCGGGTTTGTCCACCCGGAGCGCTTCGACGCCCATGCTCCGGGCGAGGGCCGGGAAGTCGATCTCCGGCCGGGCGAGGTCGAAGCCGGACGGGTGCGCGTGCGGGGGGACGTTCCGCTCGCGCCAGTACTGCTCGATGTTGTCGTCGAGCAGCTGATAACGGCGGTTGTTGCAGATGACGAACCGCGCGGCCACGTTGTGCCGGGCCGCCGTCCACAGGGCCTGGATCGTGTACATGCTGCCGCCGTCCCCGGTGAAACCGACGACCTCGGCGTCCGGCCTGGCCAGCTTCGCCCCGATCGCACCGGGGATGCCGACGCCGAGCGAGCCTCCCCTGGTGAGGAAGTACGAACCGGGGATGCGGGCGGGCAGGCGGCGGGTGAGCGCGGGCGAAGCGGTGAGCGCCTCGTCGAAGACGACCAGGCCGGCGGCCGGCACCCGGCGGGCGATCTCGGCCGCGAAGGCGTCCATCAGCGTGTCGCCCTCGGGAGGCGGCGCCGGAGGCGCCGTGAACGCCGGCGCCGGAGGCAGTCGGTCGGCGAGGGCGGCCAGCGTGAGCTTGGGGTCGGCGCACAGTGCGACGTCCACGGGGAAGTTCTTGGCGATCTCGTAGTCGTCGAGGTCGATGTGGACGATCCGGGCATCCTCCCTGAACGGGCTGGCCAGGTGGGGGAAGACCTCGGGGAACACGTACGTCCCCACGATCAGCACGGCGTCGGCGTCGCGGACCGCCGCGGCGCTGACGTGGCCGAACATGTGCCCGAGCTGCCCTCGATAGAGCGGATGCGCGGCGTCGATGTTGACCTCGGACGAGTCGACCCCCCAGACCGGGGCGCCGAGCCGCTCGGCCACGAGCGCCAGCTCCTCCTGAGCGCCGGAAACCGCGACTCCGTCGCCCATGAGGATCACCGGTGACCGCGCGTCCCGCAGCATCCGGGCCGCCCTGTCGAGCTCGTACGGAACCGGCGTCACCGCCCGGCTCGGCACGGTGCTCGGCACCGCCGGCTCGGCGGTCTCCGCGTCGAGGACGTCCATCGGCAGCGCCACGAAGACGGGGCCCCGCGGCGGCGTCATCGCCGTCTTGACGGCCCGGCGCAGCACCCGCAGCACGGAATCGGGGTGCGTGACCCGGGTGGCGTGCTTCGTCACCGGCCGCGCCATCGCCACGAGGTCGGCGGCCATCTGGGCGTCCATGCTCTCGTAACGGACGCCCGCCTCGCCTGCCACGACGACGAGGGGCGAGTGGCCGCGCTTGGCCTGATACAGCATGCCGATCGCGTTGCCCAGCCCCACGCCGGCGTGGAGCTGGACGAACGCGGGCCCCGCAGTGGCGCGGGCGTAGCCGTCCGCGATGGCCACCGCGACGGTCTCCTGCAGGGCCAGGACGTATTCCATGTCCTCGCGCTGTTCGAGGACGTCGAGGAAGCCCTGCTCGACGGTGCCGGGGTTGCCGAAGACGAGCCTGATCCCGTCCGCCGCGAGCTGCTCGAACATCGCGACCTTGCCCGGTCTCGAAGCCACGTCGGATCACCAGCCGTACCGGCGCAGCCCGGTTTCGAGGACGTCCACCAGCTTCTCGCCCGCCAGGAACGAGTCGGGCGTGGACCTGGCGGTGATGAAGGGGTAGTCGACGATGACGGACGTCTCCTTGCCGACGTTGCCGTGATAACGGCCGTTGGGACCGGTCGCGTCGCGCAGGATGTACTCCAGCGGGTACGGCGGCGGGCCCATGTTGAAGTCCACGCCGAGGAAGCCGGTGCCGTCCTTGTAGTCGTACTCCTTGCAGTGGCCGGTCACGTGCTTGCCCCAGATGATGCTCTCGCGGGTCTCCCAATCGCGGGCGAAGGCCAGGCAGGCGATGCCGTAGCACTCGGCCAGGATCGGCTTGTCCGCCCGGAGGAACGCCAGGATCAGGTCGTGCACCCGGCCGTTGTTCGCGAGGTCGACGATCGGGCCGCTGCCGCCCACGATCACCAGGGCGTCGTACTGCTCGATGTCGGCGTCGATCTCGTTCAGGGCGCGGTAGTACGCCTCCAGCTTGCGCAGGTGGTCGGGCTCGCTGTCGTACGGCCGCTCGGGAATCCAGGCGCTCAGGCTCAGCGGGGCGTCCAGCCGGTTCGACTCGTCGAGATCCCTGGCCGCGACGGCCACCTCGGGCGTCGTGACCGAGCGGCCGAGCGGCGGGTCGATGTAGCCGGGGTCGAGGCTCGGCGGCAGGGCCCGGGGCCGTTTCCCGGTCGGCGTGGCGAAAACGGTCTCATATCCCTCCCGGTCGAAAGCGGTGACCGGGCCGAGCAATTCCTCTCCCCAGTAACCGAACTCGGAAAGGAGGACGAGAATTCTTTTCGACATCTGGATTTCTCCCATCGAGGCGCAGTCGTGTCGAATTCCGTCAGCCAGAAGTCAAAGCGACGCCGATGCGATGGACAAGGAAAACGACGGGGGACGCCCCTACTTCTTGAAGTCGGCGGCGGCACTTCGTCAGGTGCGCAGGCCGGCCGGCGGTTTCGCGACGTCGCGCGATCGTGAAAGGGGGCTCGGGGAATGCGGCCGTGAACGGCCCGGTCATCCCCGGCGGGACCAGCAGTCCCGTGTCCTACTGGCCCGCGAGGGCGGGGCGGGCTATCGCCCCATGTCCACCGCGCCGGGCGCGAGGTAGGCGAACATCGGCATGCGCCGTCACGGGCCGGCGAGCCGGCGCAGGGCCAGCATCGTGATGTCGTCGTACTGTTCGCCGCCGCGCAGATGGGCCCGCACGTCGGCCTCCACGCGGTCCAGCAGCCCGAGTGAGGTGCCGTCCAGGCCGCGGACCAGGGCCGACAGACGGTCCTCCCCGTAGAACTCGCCTTCGGGGTCCCGGCTTTCGGTCACCCCGTCGGTGTAGGCGAGCAGCATGTCCCCGGGGTCGAGCCGCACCTCGGCGAGGCGGAACTCCGAGTCGGGGTGCAGCCCCACTGCCGGCCCGGTCACCTGTAGCCGCTCCAGGCGGCCGTCCGCCCGCCGGAGGAGGGGCGGGTTGTGGCCGCCGTTGGCGTACAGCAGGCACCCGGACTCCGGGTCGAGCACCCCGAAGAAGACGGTCGCGAAGTATCCCTGGTGGTTGCTCGTCATGTAGCGGTTGGTCCCGGTCATGGCCTGCAGGAGCGGCGCCGCGCCCGGCACTAGCGCGGGGGACTCGTGCCGGACGCCCCGGGTGAGCTGCGGCGGGTCGAAGAGGCTCCACCGCCCGGCGTGCTCGGCCGTGTGCCGCAGCAGCGTGCGGATCAGGGCCATGAACAGTGCCGCCCCGACCCCCTTGTCGCATACGTCCGCCACGACGACGGACAGCCGGCGTCCCTGCAGCAGGGGGAACGCGTCGTAGAAGTCGCCGGCCACCGCCCGGGCCGGGCGGAACCGTACGTCGATCTCCCAGCCCGGCGCGCGCGGGAGGTCGGAGGGCAGGAACCCCTCCTGGATCTCCCTGGCGATGCGCAGCTCGCGCTCATACTGGCTGAGGGAGACGGCCAGGGCCGCCTCCTGCGCCACGCGAGCCAGGCGTTGCCGCTCCACGTCGCACATCAGCTGGGTCCTGATGAGCGAGCCGCGGTACGGCGGGACGAGGTAGTGGTAACCGTACTTGACGCAGGCCTCCAGGTCGGCCAGCGCCCCGTCGAGGTAGACCATCACCGCCGTGTGGCGCGACCGGTGCGGCCGGGACGGTTCGCCCTCCTGCGCCGGGGAGAGGTGGTCTCCGTCGCCCCGGCGCAGGTATCGTCCGTACCGGCCGACGCGGTCAGCACCCAGTGAGGACGGAAGCAGGAGCAGGTCGGGCGGGTCGGGTCCGGTGAGGTGCTTGACGACCTCGTCCGGCAGGGCGTGGACGACCCGCATCCTCGCGGCCCGCAACGCGTCGTCGAGGTCGTGCCCGTCCTCCCGGGACGCCTCGAGGGACCTTCTGTCGCGCAGGACGAGCACCGCCGACAGCTCGGCCATCGGACTCTATCCCTCTGTGGGCGGTACGGGGAGGCCGGAGGG
>JADGHC010000204.1 GCA_019689655.1 Microbispora sp. | reverse complement strand
GAGCCCCTTGGGCATATAGCCCACGCGCACGCCGCCGAGCGTCCGGCCGTCCCCGAGGTCGCGGAGGGCCCACGGCGTGGGCACAACCGCCGTGACGCCGGGGGTCGGAACGGGCGCGACGGCGACCACGATCGTGACCGCCGCCCCGGCGGGAGCGGTCATCCCCGACTGCGGCATCTGGCCGATCACTTTCCCGGCGGGGGCATTGCCCGTGGTGATCTCGGTGACCCGCATCGTGTAGCCGGCCTCCTTGAGGATCGGGCCGGCCTCCGCGGCGGTCTTGCCGATCAGGTCGGGGACGACGTTCCCCGGCACGGCGACCGCGTCGGCCGAGCCTATCGGGGACACGCCCGGTGTGCCGGCGCCCCTCCCGGCGGAGACGCCTCCGGCCGGGACGGTGTCGGGCCCGGCGGTCAACGCCACGGGCACGCCCACCGCGACCGCCGCGGTGAGCACGGCCGCTCCCGCCGTACGAAACCGCAGCACATGCCGGCGGTTGCGCCGCCGGATGGCCTGGCCCAGCGACGGCGGCGCCTGCACGCCGGCGACCTGAGCGGCCATGGCGTCCCTCAGCGCCTCTTCGACGTTCATACGGCAACCCCTTCCAAGCTCTCCATACGCGCTCGCACGCGGGCCAGGCCCCGGGCGGCCTGGCTCTTGACGGTGCCGACCGAGCAGCCGAGCATCGCCGCGGTCTCGGCCTCCGACAGGTCCTCCCAGTAGCGCAGGACGAGAACGGCCCGCATCCGGGCCGGCAGCCTCCTGAGTTCGGCGACGAGCACGTCCCGCAGCCCCGGGTCGGGCGACTCCACGGGCGTCTCCGGCGGCTGGGCGAAGGTGATCTCCTGCAGCACTTTGCGCCGCCTGGCCTTGCTGATCGCGCTGTTCACCACGACCCGGCGCGCGTACGCCTCGGGATTGTCGTGACGGATGCGCGGCCAGTGCCGGTAGACCTTCTCCAGCGCGCTCTGGACCATGTCCTCGGCGTCGGACGCCGAGGCCCCGCAGACCAAGATCGCGGTGCGCAGGAGGGCGGTGCTGCGCGCGGCCAGGAACTCGTCGAAGGCCGCCTCGTCTTCTTCGGTCATGAGCTCCCCTTTCGCCCCTCCCCAACGCTCGAACCCGGCGGCGGGTTGACAGCGACATGCGGCACCATATGGAGATGGCACGTCCACTCCACACGCTCCCCAAGGCGCACCTGCACCTGCACTTCACCGGCTCGATGCGGCATTCGACATTGATCGAGCTCGCCCGGGAGCAGGGCGTCCATCTCCCCGACGCGCTCGTGGACGACTGGCCCCCGAAACTGCGGGCGACCGACGAGCGCGGCTGGTTCCGGTTCCAGCGGTTGTACGACATCGCGCGGTCCGTGCTGCGCCGGCCCGAGGACGTCTACCGGCTGCTGCGCGAGGCCGCCGAGGACGAGGTCCGGGAGGGATCACGCTGGCTGGAGATCCAGGTCGATCCGTCCGGGTACGCCCAGCGTTTCGGCGGGCTGACCGCGACGCTCGAACTCATCCTCGACGCGGCGGAGAAGGCGGCGGAAGCGGCCGGGATCGGTATGGCGGTGATCGTCGCCGCCAACCGCACCAAGCACACACTCGACGCCAGGACGCTGGCCCGCCTGGCGGCGCAGTACGTGGGCAAGGGCGTGGTGGGCTTCGGCCTGTCGAACGACGAGCGGCGCGGCCGGGCCAGGGACTTCGAGCACGCCTTCCGGATCGCCAAGCGCGCCGGCCTGCTCGCCATGCCGCACGGCGGCGAGCTGCTGGGCGCGGCGAGCGTGGCCGAGTGCCTCGACGATCTGGGGGCCGACCGGATCGGTCACGGGGTGCGCGCGGCCGAGTCGCCCCGCCTCATGGAGCGGCTCGCCGACCGGCAGATCACCTGCGAGGTGTGCCCGCTGTCCAATGTGGGCCTCGGGGTGGCGGAACGGCCGGAGGACGTGCCGCTGCGACGGCTGTTCGAGGCGGGGGTGCCCATCGCCCTCGGCGCCGACGACCCGCTGCTGTTCGGCGCCCGGCTGCTGCCGCAGTACGAGCTCGCCAGGGACGTGTACGGCTTCAGCGACGCCGAGCTCGCCGAGCTCGCCCGGCAGTCGATCCGGTCGTCGACGGCGCCGGAGCCGGTGAAGAAGGAGTTGCTGAGCGAGGTCGACGCCTGGCTCGCCACCCCTGCGTGACCATCCCCCGCGGCGTGACCGGCCCCGCCGCGTGGCCGGGCGCCGGGGCGTCGCGAGTCACGCGGTTCAGCGCACCGACAAGGCGATCCGCACGGCCTCGGCGCGGTCGTCCGGTCCCTCGAGGCGCAGCCCGACGAGCCCGTGCTGCCAGATGAGCGTCGGCCCGGCCGCCCGCTCCTCCCTCGGCGTACCACCGCCCGACGGCACGTACGACACGCCGTGAGGCTGCCGGATCCACCAGCCGCCCACGGCGCTCACCTGCTCCGGCCAGGGTCCGCCGAGTTCCTTGTGCCAGACGACGCCGAGGGTCCCGTCGAACTCGTCCAGCCGGATTCCCGGCCACCGAAGCGTCACCACCCGGCCGCCATCGGCGATCCGTACGTCGACAGGCTCGCCGAGCACGGCAGGCACGACGATGGGGAAGCGCACGGTCCGCCGCGCCTCCTCCAGCGTGACCCGGCGCTCGCTCGGGAGCGGGCCCGGCGCCCTCGTCGGCAGCGGCCCGGCGCCACCCACGTCGATCTCCACGCCGGCGAAGCGCAGCACCGACACCACCGCGGCCCGGCCCTGCGGGGTCGCCCCGAGCAGCACGGCCATCAGGGCCGCCACCACCGCTGCCGCGACCCGCGGCGACGGCCGCCATCGGGCCCGCGAGCGCGCCGCCCGGCCGTCTTGCAGGCGGGCGCGCACGGCACGTGCCACGTCGGCGGGGGGCGGCGCGGGCACGGCCAGCTCCTCACCGAGCGCCCGCAGCCGCGCCTCCAGCGACCGCGGCGCCTCCGGGTCGCCGAAACGGCCGTCGTCAGAGGTGCTCATCGCCCACCTCCTCCCGCAGGCGTCGCAGGGCCCGGAACGTCCGCGACTTGACCGTGCCGAGCCGTACGCCGAGGACCTCGGCGGTCTCCGCCTCGGACAACTGCAGGAAATACCGGCAGACGACCACTTCGCGTTCCCTCTCCGGCAGGGCGCGTACGGCCGCCAGCAAGCGGGCCTTGCCGTCCGCGTCCACGGCCGCGCCCTCCGGGTCGTCCGGCCCGTACGGCTCCCGCACACCGCTCAGCCGTACGGTGAGGTCGGAGCGGCGGCCGCGCGACCGGGTGAGGTCGTGGGTCTCGTTGGCCACGATACGCAGCAGCCAGGGGCGGAACGACGAGCCCCGGCGAAAGCCCCCGAGGTGGCGGAAGGCCTTGACGAACGCCTCCTGGACGACGTCCTCCGCCTCGTCGCCCGCCCCGAGCAGGCTCGCCGTACGGTGGGCGACCGCGCTGTAGCGGGTGACCAGCACCTCGTAGGCGTCAAGGTCACCGGCCAGGGCGCGGGTTACCGCCTCGTCGTCGTCCATTCGGGGGTATCAGGTCGGATCTGGCTGAATGGGGGTGAAGCCTACGGTCGTGCGGGGCGTTCCGTCCACAGTGCTGCCCGAGGAACGGTGCCGTCGAGGGGAAAGATTCATCGCACCGCCGGAAGAACAGCACAACCGTGAGATTCCGGGTAACGCCGGAGAAACAGCGTCACCCGCGGATTCAGGGAGCCATCGAAAGCACGGTGCCACCGGCGGAAACGCCGGCCACATGTGCCGCACCACCGCGCCGGGAAATCGGCGCGGGCACATGACACGGCGGGCGGCGAAACGCCGCAGTCGGCGGGACGAACCCGGCGACGAAAACGCCGCAGCCGACAGGGCGCACCCCACGGCGAAAGGCCACGTCCGACGGGACGAACCTCGTAGCGAAAACGCCACGACCGGCGGGACGAACCCGGCGACGAAACGGCCACGGCCGACGGGGCGCACCCCGTGGCGAAAGGCCACGGCCGACGGGGTGACCCCCGGGGCGAGAACCGCCGTACGCCACTCCGCTCCGGCCGCGACCGGGTGAGGCGGGCCGAAGCCGTCATCGGCGGTGCCTCCGGCGAAGCGGACGCCCGCCATAGAGGCGGGCACTACACTTTCCCCGACCGTCAGCGCGCAGATCGAGGATCTTATGTCTGGGTATGACCGAGTAGTCCAGCCTGCGGCCGGGGATGAGGCTCTGGAGAACCACCTCGGCGGCGACGAGGCCAAGAACTACCGGAAGTACGAGTTCGACATGGTCGCGCCGCACGTCGGGCGGTCGCTGCTGGAGATCGGTTCGGGTCTCGGGCACTTCGCCGAGCAGTTCCTCCCCCGCCTGGACAGGCTCGTGGTGAGCGACTTCGACCCCTACTGTGTCGAGCAGCTACGCAAGAGGTTCGCCGATCGCGGCGACGTGTCGGTGCTCCAGTTCGGCCTGCCGACCGAGATCCCCCTGGACGAGCCGGTCGACACCGTCGTCATGATGAACGTCCTGGAGCACATCGAGGAGGACGTCGAGGCCCTGCGGTCGCTGGCCAAGGTCACCGTTCCCGGCGGCCGGATCGTCATCTGGGTGCCCGGCTATATGCAGCTTTATGGGGACTTCGACCGCAAGGTGGGGCACGTCACCCGCTACACCCCCGCGACGTTGCGCAAGACGGTCACCGCCGCCGGTCTCGACATCCAGGTGCTCAAGCCGATCAACTTCCTCGGCGGCATCGCCTGGTGGGCGGCGGTGCGGCGCGGCGGCGTGGGCTATCCCGACCCCCGGCTCGTCAAGATCTACGACCGGACCGTCGTGCCGATGACCCGGCTCATCGAGCGGTTCATCCGCCCGCCGTTCGGTCAGACCGTGTTCTGCGTGGCCCGCGTCCCGCACTGATCCCACACCGGATCCGGCATGCATACCCCGCCTCTCCGGAATCCCCCGTACGGACCCGGCGCGCATGCCCCGGGTCCCACGCCGGTGCCGTACGGACCTGCGTGAGGGCCGCGCGGGCCGGCCCTCGGAGACCCCTAAATGTGCGGCAAAGGCCCCTTACCTGCACAATGGGTCCCACATGAGTGAAACCAGGATCCTCGTCGTCGAGGACGAGCCGAACATCCGGGACATCGTGGAAGTCGCCCTGCGGTTCCACGGCTTCCGGGTAACGTCCGTGGGCACCGGGGCCGCGGCGCTCGGCGAGGTCCTGAGGGACCAGCCCGACCTGGTCGTCCTCGATGTCATGCTGCCCGACATCGACGGATTCGAGGTGTGCCGGCGGATCCGCGCCGGTGGAGTGCACCCTCCCGTGATCTTCCTCACCGCCCGCGACGCGGTCGCCGACACCGTTCGCGGGCTGACCCTCGGCGGCGACGACTACGTCACCAAGCCCTTCTCCGTCGAGGCACTGGTCGCGCGGATCCGCGCCGTGCTGCGCCGTACGACGGTCCCGGCGGCGGCCGAGCGGGCGCAGGGATCGGTCCTTCGCGTGGCCGACCTGGAACTCGACGAGGCGCGCTGGGAGGTGCGGCGCGGCGGCGTCCCCGTGGAGCTGTCGCCGACCGAGTTCCGACTGCTGGCCTTCCTGATGGCCAACGCCGGCTTGGTGCTCACCAAGCGGCAGCTTCTCGAGGAGGTCTGGGGCTACGGCGGAAGTTCCCAGGTGCTCGAGACGTACATCTCCTATCTGCGCCGCAAGCTCGACCCGCTCGGACCACCGCTGATCCACACCCAGCGCGGCATCGGATACTCGCTGCGGCCTCCCCAGGACTCCTGATGTCGCTCAGGACGCGCCTGCTCGCCGGGCTGCTCGGGGTGAGCGTCGTCCTGCTCGTCGTGTTCTCCTTCGTCAGCGTCATCGTCCTGCGCGGGCATTTGCGTACCCGGCTGGAGGGGCAGGTGGTGGCGGCGACCGTCACGGCGGCACGCCGGGTGGTCGTCGGCGACCCGCTCGACCAGGCGCTGACCGGCTCCACCTACGCCCTCGCCGCCTACGACCTCACCGACAACCACGCCCATCTCGTCAGCGGCGACGCCGCCGACGCCGCGGCGGTCCCCGGGCTGGCCGAGGCGATGGGCAGGGGCAGGCTGCTGGCGTACGCGTCGCAGGGCCGCACCTTCGACCTCGACCCGAACCCCGATCACGAGATGATCGCGGCGGCGGCGCTGTCGCCGAGCGGGCTGCGGCTGGTGGTCATCGCGGTGCCCCTGGACGCGGTCGACGACCCCGTACGCCACCTCCTGATCAGCGAGCTCGCGACCGGCGGGGTGCTGATCCTGCTGCTGGCCGCCGGCGGCCGGCTGCTGATCGCCGGGGGTCTCGCTCCTCTCGGCAAGATGGCGCGGACCGCCCACCTGGTGGCCGAGGGAGGCGACCTGTCGGCGCGGATGCCGGAGGGGCCGTCGGAGGTCGGCCGGCTCGGCGCCGCGATCAACCTCATGCTGGAGCGGATCGCGGACGCGTTCCGGGACCGGCAGGCGTCGGAGGACCGCGTACGCCGCTTCGCCGCCGACGCCTCCCACGAGCTGCGGACCCCGCTGTCGACCATCTCCGGGTACGCGGAGCTGTACCGCGCCGGGGCGATCCCGCCCGAGGACCTGCCGAAGATCATGGGACGGATCGAGGCCGAGGCCAACCGGATGGGCCGCCTGGTGGGCGAGATGCTGGAGCTCGCGCGGCTCGACCGGGGCGCCGCCCTCGCGCTGAGCGAGACCGACCTGGCCGAGATGGCCCGCGAGGTGGCCGCCGACTCGGCCGCCCTCGATCCCGCGTACCCGGTGACGGTGGACGCGCCGCCTTCCCTGGTCGCGACCGTGGACGAGGCCCGGATCCGCCAGGTGCTCGTCAACCTGCTCGCCAACGTGCGGGCCCACACCCCCGAGGGCACCAAGGCCACCGTACGGCTGCGGCGCGCCCCGGAGTCGGTGACGATCGAGGTATCCGACACGGGCCCGGGGATGAGCCCCGAGCAGGCGGAACGCGCCTTCGACCGGTTCCAACGGGGCGAGGACCACCTGTCCGGCGGGGCGGGGCTGGGTCTGTCGATCGTGAAGGCCATCGTGGAGGCGCACGGCGGGCGGTGCCGGATCGACTCCTCACCGGGCGAAGGGACCGCCGTACACATCACGCTCCCGGCGGTGCAAGAGGCTACTGGCGGGTAGGTATCGAGCACAGCTCGTTTCACCGCCGAGGAGGTCGATGATGACGACCGATTACGCCAGGGCCAGGGAGGTGGCCGAGCAGGCGCGCGAGACCGAGTGGACCCGGCCGAGCTTCGGCAAGCAGCTCTTCCTCGGAGACTTCCGGCTGGACCTCGTGCATCCCGCCCCCCGCCTGTCCGAACAGGAGATCAAGAAGGGGGACGACTTCCTGCGCACCCTGCGGGCGTTCCTGCAGGAGAAGGTCGACCCGCAGCTCATCGAGCGCGAGGCCATGATTCCGGACGAGGTCGTCAAGGGCCTGGCGGCGATCGGCGCGTTCGGCATGACCATCGAGGAGGAGTACGGCGGGCTGGGCCTGAGCCATCTGTACTACTGCCGCGCGTTGCAACTCGTGACGTCGTGCTCCCCCGCGCTCAGCGCGCTGCTGTCGGCGCACCAGTCCATCGGCGTGCCGCAGCCGCTGCGGCTGTTCGGCACTCCCGAGCAGAAGCGCCGGTTCCTGCCCCGCTGCGCCCGGGGTGAGATCTCCGCGTTCCTGCTCACCGAGCCGGACGTCGGGTCCGACCCCGCCCGGCTGTCGACGACCGCCGTCCGCGACGGCGACGCGTACGTGATCAACGGCGTGAAGCTGTGGACGACCAACGGAGTCGTGGCCGACCTGCTGGTCGTGATGGCCAGGACCGGCGCCAAGATCTCGGCCTTCGTGGTCGAGGCCGACTCCCCCGGCATCACCGTCGAGCAGCGCAACCGGTTCATGGGCCTGCGCGGCATCGAAAACGGCGTCACCCGCTTCCACCAGGTGCGCGTGCCGGCGGAGAACCTGATCGGCCGCGAGGGCCAGGGCCTGAAGATCGCCTTGACCACGCTCAACACCGGCCGCCTGTCGTTGCCGGCCACCTGCGTCGGCGCGGCCAAGTGGGCCACGAAGATCGCTCGGGAGTGGGGAAACGCCCGGATCCAGTGGGGCCGCCCGATCGGCCGGCACGAGGCGATCGCCCGCAAGATCGCCTTCATCGCCGCCACCACGTACGCGCTGGAGTCCGTGGTGGACCTCACCAGCCGGCTGGCCGACGACGAGCGCAACGACATCCGCATCGAGGCCGCGCTCGCCAAGCTGTACGGCACCGAGATGGCCTGGCGGTTGATGGACGATCTGGTGCAGATGAGAGGCGGACGCGGCTACGAGACCGCCGAATCGCTGCACGCCCGCGGCGAGCGCGGGGTGCCCGCCGAGCAGATGCTGCGCGACCTGCGGATCAACCGCATCTTCGAGGGCTCCACCGAGATCATGCATCTGCTCATCGCCCGCGAGGCGGTCGACGCGCACCTGTCGGTCGCGGGCGAGCTCGTCGACCCGAAGGCCGACCTGCGCGCCAAGGGGCGGGCGGCCACCCGGGCCGGCGCGTTCTACGCCAAGTGGCTGCCCGGTCTGGTGACCGGGCCCGGCCAGGTGCCCACGTCGTACGCGGAGTTCGGCCCGCTGGCCCGGCACCTGCGGTACGTCGAGCGGACCAGCCGCAAGCTCGCCAGATCCACGTTCTACGGCATGTCCCGCTGGCAGGGGCGGCTGGAGCACAAGCAGGGGTTCCTGTCGCGGATCGTGGACATCGGCGCGGAGCTGTTCGCCATCACCGCGGTGTGCGTACGCGCCCAGGAGGAGGCGGCGGACTTCGGGCTCAAGCCGTACGAGCTGGCGGACACCTTCTGCCGCCAGGCCCGGCAGCGGGCCGAGGCGCTGTTCGACCGGCTGTGGGACAACACCGACGCCGAGGACGTGCGGCTGGCCCGGCGGGTGCTCGACGGGCGATACACCTTCCTTGAGGAAGGCATCATCGACCCGTCGCTGGAGGGGCCGTGGATCGCCCCGCAGCGCACCGGGCCGTCCATGTACGAGGACGTCCACCGGCACATCAGCTGACGGGAACGCCAAACGGCCCCGCCCCCGGGCACGCGGGGCGGGGCCGTACGGCGTGGCCGGTCAGGCTCACACGTCGAGGCACCACATCCAGCCGTAACCCGAGACGTAGCAGCGGTACCAGCCCTCGGGCTTCTGGGCGTGCGCCGGGGCGGACATGACGCCGAAGGTGGTGGCCGCGACGGCGGTGGCGGCGAGAACGGCCGCGGCGCGCTTGATCGACTTCATCGGTATCTCCTGTGCAGCGAGCTGGTCTGCTTTGACGCGCTTGAGTACACAGGAACCGACTTGTAGTCGTCTGGTACGCCACTTGGCGATCACTTGAGTGGCTGTCGGCAGGACGAAGTGCCGCCGACGGCGACGGGGACGACCTCGCCTCAGACCGACAGGAGCACCGCCGGATCGAGCGTGAGCTCGACCGGATCGCGCACCTCGAGCAGGTCTCCGGCGAACACACGCTCGACCCGCCGGTAGACGCCATGACCGGGGGCCAGCGTCCAGACCGTGATGTTCGGCTTGGGCTCCAGGTCCACGACCCAATATTGGGCGATCCCCGCTTTGGCGTACTCGCTGGGTTTTTCGTACCTGTCGGTGCGCTCGCTCGCACTCTCCCGGGAAACGACCTCGACCACGAGAAGCAGATCCGCCCCCTGGTAGGCCCGCTCATCCCGCTCGACCGCGCGCCGAGCGGCCGCACCGTCGACGACCGCGACATCGGGCACCCGTATCCCGGTGGACGTGAAAACGTCGACGGGGCCGTTCACGTACAGGTCGGCACCGGCGCGGGCGACCGCCGCCTCCAGCAGGGTCCGCAGGTTCCGGACCGCGTGGTCGTGACGTATGCCGGGCCAGGGGGACATGACGATCCATCCGTCGACCAGCTCGTACCGCGCGTCCCTGGGCATGCGATCCAGGTCGGCGATCGTGTACGGACCGTGGTG
>JADGHC010000203.1 GCA_019689655.1 Microbispora sp. | reverse complement strand
GCGGAAGCGCAGGCCGACGGAAAGCGGTTTAATAAGCTGGTGGTTTTCGACGAGGCGCACAAGTACATCGAGAGCCCGGACCTGGTAGCGGGGCTTGTGGAGAGCGTCAGAGAGATGCGCCACAAGGGCATGAGCGTTCTGGTCGCCAGCCAGGACCCGCCCTCAGTGCCGATTTCTCTAATCGAGCTGTCGAATCACGTGATACTGCACAAATTCACCTCGCCGGCCTGGCTGAAGCACCTTCAGAAGGCCAACGCGTCTCTGGCAGACCTCACGTCCACCAGAATGGCGGCGCTCACTCCAGGCGAGGCGTACGTGTGGTCTAGCAAGGCAACGGATGTGGCTTTCACGCGAAGCGCGATGAAAATTCGCCTCCGTCCTCGAGTGACTCGTCATGGCGGAGGTACGAAGACGGCGGTCGACTGACATCGACATCAGGCGTGGGCTATGAGAGTCGCACCTGCCGTCAGCCAGTGAAGCGTGGTCCTGGAGTGTGTCTTCAACGAGGCACATCCGCCAGGGGAGAAGTGCGGCGATTGCGCTCAGCATCTGCTCCGATGGTGAGTGTTTGTGAAGGCGGTGAGGATATTCAGCGGTCCTGAGCAGAGAACTGGCTCCGCGCTGGGCAAGGTCACTCTTTCGGCGCCGTGCTCGTGGTCAGCAGCTCCGCCAGAGCCGGGTGGACCCGCCCCGGCTCGATCGTCGTGATCGAGTAGGTCGCGACGCCGTTCACCACGAACGGGTCCTCCGCGCTGATCCGCTCGATGGTCTCGCGGTCCACGCCGTACGCCACGATGACCCCGCCCTGCGACGACGGCACCGTCTGCCCGGAGACCAGGAAGACGCCGTCGGCGTGGTGCCGTTCGAGATACGCGACGTGACCGGGAACGAAGGGAGCGGCATCTTCTTCGGAACCGGTATAGGAGACGACCATCACGTGCACCATGCCGCCATTCAAGCAGCCCGGTGGTGCGCGTCTTCCACCACGCGCGATCGCCGGGGGAGACGGCTCCGGGAAGGCGGCGGCCCCGAGGCACGTGACGCGCCTCGGGGCCGGAAGGCGATCAGGCGGGGGCGTCGAGACGGGCCATCAGCTCGTCGTCGAGCTTGACGTCGACGAGCAGCTCTTCGAGCTGGGCGACCGAGCTGACGCCGACGATCGGGATGATGTCCTGCGCCCGCAGCCAGGCGAGCACGACCTGGTTGCGCGTCGCGCCGAGCTCGCCGGCCACCTCGTCCAGCACGGCCAGCCGCCTGGCGGTGCCGGGGTGGTCGTAGTGCTCGGGCAGCGGCTTGCCGGCGTACGCGCCCATGAGCAGCGAGGTGTAGACCCACAGCGTCAGGTCGCCCTCGGAGCGCACGTAGTCGAGCAGTTCCTCGGTGACCAGGGTGTGCCCGCCCTCGGGCAGCCGTACGCCGGGGCGGGGACGGAGGTAGGAGTGGCGTAGCTGCACGTGGGTGTACCGGGTGGCGCCGCGTGCGGCCGCCAGTGAGCGGGCCCGCTCCAGCCGCCACGTCGTGTGGTTGCTCGCGCCCACCTCCTTGGCCTTCCCCGCGAGCACCAGCTCGTCGAAGGTCGCGATCGTCTCCTCCAGCGGAGTCGACCGGTCATCGATGTGGGCCCAGTAGACGTCCACGTAGTCGGTGCCGAGCCGGCGCAGGCTGCCCTCCATCGCCGCCCGGATCACACCGGCGGACAGGCCCTCGGCGGCGTCGAGCGTGCGGGCGCCGGGCACGGACGGGCGGGCGCCGCACTTGGTGCTGATCACCACCTTGTCCCGGTTGCGCCGGGAGGCGAGCCACCGGCCGATGGTGGCCTCGCTCTCGTCGCCGGTCCTGCCCTCCAGCCAGAACGGATAGTTGTTGGCCGTGTCGAGGATCGTTCCGCCGCCTTCGATGAAGCGGTCGAGGATGGCGAACGAGGTCGCCTCGTCCACTGTGGTCCCGAAGGGGATCGTTCCCAGAGCGATTCTCATGCCGACCACCATGCCGCCTGGAGCGCACTCCAGTGCAAGGGTTGTCCGGAATGAGTGCGCGTCACCGGCGCCGCGCCCGGCCCGCCCCGGCCCCGATCGGCTCCGCGTCGCGGCGGCCGGCGGAAAAGACATAAGCACGCCTCACATTTGATGTGACAGGATCAGTGGCGTGGCCGTGTACACACCTGGACAGGTCGTCGAGGAGACGGGGTTCAGCCTCGACACCCTGCGTTACTACGAGCGAATCGGGCTGCTGGAGCCGATCAGCCGCAACGCGGCGGGCCAGCGGCGGTTCACCGAGGAGGACGTGAGCTGGCTCGGCATGGTGCGCTGCCTGCGCGACACCGGCATGCCGATCGCGGAGATGCTGCGCTTCGCCCAGCTCGTACGCGAGGGCGAGCACACGATCGAGGAAAGGATCAAGCTGCTCGAGGAGCACGACCGGAAGGTCGAGGCCCAGATCGCCGACCTGCGTCAAAAGCAGAGCGGGATCCAGCGCAAGATCCAGTACTACAAGGACGTGCTCGCCATGCGCGACATGCTCCCCGGCTGTGAGCAGGCCTCTTGAAGGCTGGGGCTCACTCCGGAAAATGGAGCGTTCCCGCCGGCGTCCGGAGTCGCTCACGCGAGCGACGCCGCCGGGGCTCGGGGGACGAGCGCGTCCCGGGGGCGCGCCCGAGCCGGGCCCGCTCCCCGCGGACCCGGTCGGCGCCGGGTGAGGCCGCCCCCGGCCCGCTCGCCCAGACCACGGCTCACGCCGTGCGGTACGCCTCGGCTTGGAGGTTGTAGAGCTCGGCGTACAGGCCGTCGAGGGCCATCAGCTCCTCGTGCGTGCCGTGCTCGCGGACCTTGCCGTGGTCGAGGACGTAGATGCGGTCGGCGTAGCGGACGCTGGCGAGGCGGTGCGTGATGAGCAGCACGGTCCGGCCGTCGGCGTGCCGCCTGATCCGCTCGAACAACGCGTGCTCGGCCCTGGCGTCGAGGGCGGCGGTGGGCTCGTCGCAGATCAGCAGCGGCGCGTCCCGGTAGAACCCGCGTGCCACCGCGATCCGCTGCCACTGCCCGCCCGACAGTTCGTGGCCGTTTTTGAACCGGCGGTCGAGCAGCGTGCGGTAGCCGTACGGGAGCTCGGCGATGACCTGGTCGGCGCCGGCGACCTCCGCGGCGCGGGCCACCTCGGCCTCGCCCTTCTCCATGCCCATCGTGATGTTGTGGCGGGCGGTCAGCGGCCACCGGGTGTGGTCCTGGGCGATGACCGCGATTCCGCTGCGCAGGCTGTCCGGATCGACCTCGGCCAGATCGACGTCGTCCCACAGGACCCGGCCGCCGTCCGGCTCGTACAGCCCGGCGAGGATCTTGGCGAGGGTCGTCTTGCCCGAGCCGTTCTCCCCGACGAGGGCCACGACCTCCCCTCGTTCGATGCACACCGACACCCCGCGCAGGGCGGGCTCCGGCGTCGCGGGATAGGAGAAGGTGACGTCCTCGACGGTGATGCGGCCGAAGCCGGCGGGGGCCGTCCGGTCGCGGGGCGCCGGTATGCGGGCCTCGGCCTGCGCGATGAAGTCGAGGTAGTCGGTGAAGTAGAGACCCACCTCGTAGAGCCGGTTCGTCGCGTACATGAGGGTCGCCAGCGACGTCTGGCCGGACCGGATCGCCAGCACCGCGGTGCCGGCGACCGCGAGCGGCACCGCGCCCGCCGCGAGCAGCAGGCCGAGCGCGACGTAGACCACGCCCTGTCCGAGGCCGCCGAGCGCCTCGCCGAGGACGCGGGCGATGATTTGCCGCCGCGCCAGGTCGAGCAAGACGCGCTGCTCGCTCCGCGCGACCGCGTCGAACATCCGCAGCAGGAAACCGCGCATGGTGAACGTGCGGACCTCCGCCGCGGTGTTTTTGTCCGCGAGCAGCTCCTCAATGATCCACTTGCGGCGCCGGGCCGGGACGAGCATCAGGGAGATCGTGTAGTCCATCCTGGCCGCCCGTATCGCCGCCCAGGCGTCGGGGACGACCGCGAGCACGAGCAGCGGCAGCAGCACGGGGTGCAGCACGCCGAGCACGCCCGCCGCGGCGACGATGCCGGCCAATGCCGACAGCGTGTCGATCGCCGTGCTCACGACCGCCTCGGCCATCTGCATGCCGCGCATGCGGGCCCGCTGCAGCGCGTCGTGGAACTCGGGATCATCGAAGCAGACGAGGTCGACCCGGCTGGTCAGCGAGTAGAGGCGCTCTTGCGAGGTCCGGCTGACCTGCGGTTCGAGCCGGGACTGGGCCCAGCCGCTCCCGGCCTGCAGGGCCGTACGTGCGGCGGCGGCAAGACCCACGAGCAGCAGGCTGGGCAGCGCGGCGCGGACTCGCTCCGGTGTGGGGCCCGCCTCGAACAGCGCGGTCAGCACGCCGGTCGTGGCGAGCAGGCCGAAGGCGGTGAAGACGCCGCCGAGTGCGCTGAGCGTGACCGTGGCCAGGGTGTCACGGGGGCTCGCCTCCCAGGCGATGCCCAGCGCCTGCCGGATCAGCCGGGGCAGCCGCCGTGCCACCGTGAGGAAGCCGAGCCCCGCCATCGTCCCGAAGTGCCGCGCCCACTCCGGAGACTCGACGTCCGCCAGGTCCGGCAGGTCGTCCTCCGACAGATGATCGGGTCCCCCCTGTTGTGTGATCGCCATGTCCGCAGTGTGAGCGCCCGCGCCGACAATTTCCCGGGCCCGAGTCCCGGTGCGGCCTTGCCGTACGCCCCTGACGCGTCGCCGTGGCCGGTATGCAGAGACGTTATCGGCACAAACTTGACGGCATGCCCGTGAAAGTGGGTTGATGGGCCTGCTGACAACGTTGTCAGCCATGTGCGACTTCGGGGACCCGAAAAGCCTGAAGGGAATGTTGCGATGAGACGACGGTGGATGGCGGCCGTCGCGGTCTCTGTTGCAGGTCTGCTCACTCTTTCCGCCTGTGGCGGCGGTGACAGCCAGGGGAGCGGAGGCGGTCAGGCCGCGAAGAGGAAGGTCGAGGTCTTCTCGTGGTGGACGGGCCCCGGTGAGGCCGACGGCCTCAAGGCGATGCGTGAAATCTTCGCCAAGCAGAACCCGAACTTCGAGTTCTTCGACGCGGCGGTCGCGGGCGGCTCGGGCGACCAGGCCCGTGCGCTGCTGGCGAGCAAGCTGCAGGCCAACCAGCCGCCGGACACCTTCCAGGGCCACGCCGGCGCCGAGCTCCAGGGCTACATCGAGACCGGCAAGCTGGAGCCGCTGAACTTCCTGTACGACGAGCTGAAGCTCAAGGAAGTCTTCCCGCAGCAGCTCATCGACCAGATCTCGGTGCAGGGCCAGGTGTACTCCGTGCCGGTGAACATCCACCGGTCGAACATGCTGTGGTACAACCCCTCGGTCCTCAAGGAAGCCGGCATCGACGGCCCGCCGAAGACCATCGACGAGTTCATCACCGACCTCGAGAAGGTCAAGAAGACCGGGAAGATCCCGCTGTCGATCGGCTCGCAGTGGACCCTGGTGCACCTGCTCGAGTCCGTGCTGCTCGGATCGCTCGGTACCGACGCCTACAACGCCCTGTGGACGGCCAACGCCGACTGGTCCAGCCCGGAGATGACCAAGGCGCTGGAGAACTTCAAGACCATCTTGTCGTACACGGGCAGCCCGCAGGACGACTGGCAGCCGGCGGCCAAGCAGGTCGCCGACGGCGAGGCGGCCTTCAACATCATGGGCGACTGGGCCTACGGCTACTTCCACAACCCGCCGGAGGGCGGTCTCGGCAAGGAGTCGCACAAGGACTTCGACTGGGCCCCGTCGCCGGGCACGGACGGCACCTTCATGTGGCTGTCGGACAGCTTCACCCTGCCGAAGGGCGCGCCCAACCGCGACGGCGCGATCGCGTGGCTGAAGGTGGCCGCCGGCAAGGAGGGCCAGGACGCGTTCAACCCGCTGAAGGGCTCGATCCCGGCCCGCAAGGACGCCGACAAGTCCCTCTACAAGGACTACCTGGCGTGGGACCTGGAGCAGTGGGCGAACGACAAGCTGGCCGGCTCGATCCAGCACGGCGTGGTCGCCAACGACCAGTGGCGCCAGGCCATCACCGACGCGGTCGGCCTGTTCCAGCAGGACAAGGACGTCGCCAAGTTCCAGCAGGCGCTGGTCGCGGCGGCCAAGAACAGCGGCCAGTGAGCTGATCGCCTCGTGCGGCCCACGCTCTGTCCTCGGGCGGCGTGGGCCGTACTTGACTTCTGAGAGGTACAAGTGACGCGGGTGCGCAGATGGCTGCCCGGGCTGCTCCTGGTGTCGCCGTCGATCATCCTCATCGCGATCTTCGTGTACGGCCTGCTGGGCTGGAACTTCAAGCTCGCCATGACCGACAAGCACGACGAGATCGCGGAGATCCCCGGCAATTTCGTCGGGCTGGAGAACTTCACCGGCATCTGGAGCGAGGAGCGCTGGGGCCTGTCGGTCCGGCACGCGATCGTCTTCACCGTGGTCTTCGTCGGCGGCGCGCTCGTCCTCGGCTGGTTCCTCGCGTTCCTGATGGAGAAGGGCATCCGGGCGGAGGCCGGCTTCCGCGCCGTCTACCTGTTCCCGATGGCCGTCTCCTTCATCGCCACCGGCGTGGTCTGGCGGTGGCTGATGAACAGCGCGACGGGCGAACAGGCGGTCGGGCTCAACCGGCTCTTCCACTACTTGGGGCTCGATTTCCTCCAATGGCAGTGGTTCCGGGACCCCGACTGGGGGATGGCCGCGATGGCGATCCCGGCGATCTGGCAGATGTCCGGATACATCATGGCGCTGTTCCTCGCCGGGTTCCGGGGCGTGCCGGAAGAACTGCGGGAGGCCGCCCGGGTGGACGGCTGCGGCGAGTGGGGCGTCTACCGGCACGTGGTGCTGCCCATGCTGCGCCCGGTGACGCTGTCGGCGCTGATCATCCTCGGCCACATCTCGCTGAAGGTCTTCGACCTCGTCGTCGCGGTGTCGGGCAAGCAGATCATCACCGACGTGCCCGCGACGTTCATGTGGACGGCGGTCTACGACTCGCACGACCCGGCCAAGGGCGCGACGATCGCGTCCTACATCGTGCTGTCCGTCGCCGTCTTCGTCGTGCCCTATCTCATCTGGGACGCCCGTAAGGGGAAGCGTTCATGACCGCGCAAGTCGCCGAGAAGGCTCCGCGTACGGCGCCCGCCGTCCGAGTCCGCGACAGGCGCCGGACCGGCACGTGGGTGCGGTTCGCCTTGCTGCTGCTGTTCGTCCTGGTCTTTTTGATCCCGGTCTACGTGCTGCTGGTCACCAGCTTCAAGCCGCTCACCGAGGCGGACCCCGCGCAGGCGTGGAACCTTCCCAAGGTGTGGACGACCGAGGCGTGGCGCGTCGCCTGGGAGAAGCTCGAACCCGGCATCGTCAACAGCTTCCTGCTCGCGATCCCCGGTTCGCTGATCTCCGCCGTCCTCGGGTCGCTGAACGGGTACGTGCTGTCCAAGTGGCGCTTCCCCGGCGCCGACGTGCTGTTCACCCTGTTCCTGTTCGGCATGTTCATCCCGTACCAGGGCGTGATGATCCCGCTGGTGCAGCTCATGGTGAACGTGGGCGACACCCTCGGCATCCAGTTGTACGGCGGCATCCCCGGCCTGGTCCTCGCCCACGTGGTGTACGGCATCCCGATCTGCACGCTGATCTTCCGCAACTACTACGTCACGATCCCCGACGAGCTGATCGAGGCGTCCCGCGTCGACGGCGCGGGGATGCTGCGCACGCTCTGGTCGATCGTGCTGCCGGTCTCCGGCCCGGCGTTCGCGGTGGTGATCATCTGGCAGTTCACCTCGATGTGGAACGACTTCCTGTTCGCGGTCTTCCTCACCGGGCCGAGCTCGTGGCCGACCACGGTCATGCTCAACAACATCGCGGGAGCCGTCACGACGCCCTACAGCCAGCAGATGGCCGCGGCGATCCTGGCGTCCATCCCCACGATGATCATCTACGTGCTGCTCGGCAGGTTCTTCATGCGCGGCCTCATGGCGGGCGCGCTCAAGGGCTGAGTCTCGGCAGTCTCGGGAGGCTCAAGGGTCGAGGCGGCCGGCCACCAGCGCGTCCCCGAGCGGGGTGCGCCGATAGAGGACCTGCCGCCCGACCCGGGCACCGGCGACCAGCCCGGCCGTGCGCAGCGCGGTCAGGTGACCGCCGGCCGTGCCGAGCGCCAGCCCGAGGCGGGCGGCGAGCTGCGTGGTGGTCGCCGGGGTCTCCAGCTCGGTCAGAATCCGGGCCCGAGACCTGCCGACCAGCCCGGCGAGCGCCGCCGCGCCGCCCGCCGGTGCCTGCGCCGCCGCCACCCCGCGCGCCGGATACACCAGCGCGTACGGCCACGCCTCGTCGAGGTAGGCGATCACCTTGCGGACGAAGAGGCTGGGCAGGAACAGCAGGCCACGGCCGCCGAGCCGGTGCAGTTCGTCCCGGCCGCCGGGGGCCGCCACCTCGATGCGGGCCGACGCCGGTCGCCAGCGCACCCGCGGGCCGAGGTCGTCGAGCGCC
Organism: Microbispora sp.; assembly: GCA_019689655.1. Taxonomy (GTDB): domain Bacteria; phylum Actinomycetota; class Actinomycetes; order Streptosporangiales; family Streptosporangiaceae; genus Microbispora. The sequence continues at coordinate 1,540 of JADGHC010000203.1, read as the reverse complement.
GCCGCCCAGCCGTACGTCACCAGCCGCCCGGCCCGCTGGATCACGTCGCGCTCCAGGATCGCCCGGAAGCGGGGCCACTGCGGCGCGACCAGCTCGGTCCAGGTGCGTTCGAGCCCGTCGGCCAGCAGCGCGACCACGTCGTCGTCCTCCAGCACCTTCATGATCTCGGCGGACGGCGGCGGCCGCCCGTCCAGTGACATCGCGATCTCGGCTCGCGCCCGCTCCAGGGGCGTGGCCCGCATCGCCGCGATCTCCTCGGCGAAGGCGACGTCGACTCCGGTGGGCGGCGGCGCGATGAAGTCGGCGATGTAGGCGCCATGCCGGAACAGCGCGACGATCGCGCGCGCTCCCGGGCTGCCGGCAAGCAGCCGCGCGAACCGGGGGCGCGCCGTCGCGGCCCAGGACGCGTGGGCGCCCGCCGGCATCCGGCCCGACAGCACCCACATCACGTGCATGGTCTCGTTGAGCGGGGAGATCGCGAACCGGCTGGCGGCGATGTCCTGCGGGCTCACCTCGATCCGGTACACATCCACCACCCTTTGGCCATTTCCGAAACGTTAGCGCGCCCGCGGGCCCCGCGCCGAGCATGAGGCGCCGGGAGGTGGACCGTGACCGAGGCCATGAACCGGGCCGAGAACGAGGCCGCGAACCGGGCCGCGCATCAGGGGAGATCGACGTTCCGGGCATGCTTTGCCGTCGCGGAGTTCCGTGTGCTGTTCGGGAGCCAGCTTCTGCTGGTTCTGGGCGACACGGTGAAGATGCTCGCGTTCTCCGTGCTCGTCTACGCGCGTACGGCGTCGCCCGGGCTGGCCGCGCTGGCGTACATGATCGGGTTCTTGCCGCAGGTGACGGGCGGGATGCTCCTGCTGTCGCTCGCCGACCGGTGGCGGCCGCGGGTCCTCATGGTCGCGGGCGACCTCCTGCGGGCGGCCACGTGCCTGGTGCTCGGCGCCGGCGACCTGCCGATCGGGGCCATGCTCGCGCTGGTGTTCGCGGCGGGTGTGCCCACGCCGCTGTTTTCGGCCGCGCGGGCCGCCGTGCTGCCCGACGTGCTGGCGGGGGACGCGTACGTGCTCGGCCGGGCCGTGTTCACCACGACCTCGGCGGGCGCGCAGGTCGCCGGGCTGGCCGCCGGCGGGGGCCTGCTCGCGGTGACCGGCGCGCACGGGGCGCTGCTGATCACCGCCGCGCTCTCGCTGGGCAGCGCGGCGCTGACCCGGTGGGGCCTGCGCGACCGCCCGGCACGCTCCGCCCGCCCCGGTCCGGCGGGTTCCGCGCCGCACACGGGGGCGGTAAGGACGACGCTGCGGGTCAACCGGGCGCTGCTGGCCGACCGGGCGATCCGCGGGCTGCTGCTGGCCGGGTGGCTGCCGCCGATGCTCTCGGTCGGCGCGGAGGCCGTCTACGTGCCCTACCTCACGGGTGAGGGATCGGCGTGGGGTGCGGGGGTCGTGCTGGCCGCCGCGGCGGCGGGCATGGGCGCGGGGGAGTTCGCCTTCGGCAGGTTCGCCCCGCCCGCCGCGCGCGAACGGCTGACCGT